>DATHOI010000327.1:0-3274 GCA_035485095.1 Polyangiaceae bacterium
TTTGTCGTCGAATAGCCCGTGTGTCGCATCGAAGAAGCCGGCATCCCCCTTTTCCGCCCGCGCTTCGAGCGCGAGATTGGCAGCGGGCAGCGCGCGTGCGTGAAAGGGCAGTGGGTTCTGGCGCAGCACGAGCCGCAAATCTTTCGGGTAGCGACTCAAGAGCTCGTTCAGCGTGGTCTGTACCCGACGACAGTACGGGCACTGGTAGTCGAAGAACTCGACGATCGTGACGAGCGCGTCCTTCGGACCCGTGGCGGCCGCGCCGGTGATCGGCATTTTCCAGATGGTCAGATCCTCTTCTGGCTCATCGTCACTTGGTGCAGCTACCGGTGCGCTGAAGTTCGCGGCGACGCGCGTCTTGTAAAGGGCGTCTGGAGGAGTGCCGCTGCGCGTCAGGTTGGCGGTGGCGATGAGCTCCGCGTCGATAATGCTCGTGAATTTCTCGATCGGCCACGCGCCGCTCACTGTCACGCCGTTGATGCGGAAGGCCGGCGTGCCATCCGCGCCGACTTTCGTGGCCAACGTCATGTCCTCGGCGACCTTGTTGATTGTGTCAGGTAGCTGAGCGCGTTGCATCACGACTGCTGGATCGAGCCCGACGCGTCGCACCCAGTCACTGAGCCCCGCGTCGCCCAGTTTGTTTTGTTCTCCGAAGGCGAGATCGATGAACGAGAAAAACGCGCGCGACCCGCCTTGGCGGAAGACCGCGTCAGCGACCAGCGCGGCTGGCCGCGCGTGCTCGTGAAAAGGCAGGGGATTGTGCTTGAACACGAGGCGCAGTTGCGTGGGCCCGTACTTGCCCTCGAGCGCTTTCAGAGTGGGGTGGACGCGCGCGCAGAATGGGCACTGCAGGTCGGAAAATTCGACGATCGTGACGGGCGCATTGGCGGAGCCCCAGACCGGGTCGTCATTGCCGACCGGCACGGAATCGGAGCTCGGTTGCGGCCCGCGCTCCGCGGAGGTCGGCAACTGAACGACTCCCGGCATCGCAGTCGCCGCCCCTGGTACGGCGACTGCGGGTGGCTTGTCCGCGCTCCGCGTGCTCACCGCGCAGCCAACGACGATTAGAACCAAACCCAAGAAACTCGTGAAGCTCGACCAACGAGAATTCGACATGCGAGACGGAGTTCATAGCGCTCGGTTGGCGCCGCGTCTAACGCCTAGTGCGCCGGGATGCGCAGGCCGTCGGAGCTCGCGACGCTCGGAGGGGACGGGGGCGCGCTGCCGTCGAGTCCGAGCGTCAGATCGAGCACGGCTTTGAGCTCGACCTGCGAAAGCGTCAGATTTAGCCACAAACGCGGGCCATCGGCTCGAGCTGTAATGCGCCGTGCTGCGCCACTCAGTGTTGGGTCGAGCGCCAGCGCACCGAGCGACGCCCGCAATTGTTCGACCAACGTCGCAATCTCGGTCGCGCTCGCCGCGTCGGCGCACTCGAGCAACACGGTCGCGCGTAGCTCGCGATCCAGATCCAGACGCGCCCCGAGCGCTTTCAGCGCGCGCAGGGGCGAAAGGCGCGCGCTGTCATCGCCTGCGAAGCGCTCGAACCAGCCGTCCGGGAGTAGCCAAGTCGCGACGATGGTGCCCGCGCCGAGCGTGCGGCGCAGCGCGACGTGCTCGGCGTCCTTCGGGTTTTCGTGCTCGCTCTTCGCGACGCGGCCCTCAGCGGCGTCGACCAGCTCGCGAAAGTAGCGACCGCCGCTGACGATCAATGGGCCGCCATCACGCGCGGCTACCTCGCCGCCGTCCGTTTTTCGGTCGCGCACCGAGCTGAATGCGCCGAGCTCGGAGTCGACGGGGTCGCCGCCGCGTCCGCTGATTGAGGCGCGCGCGCAGCGCGTGATCTGTTGCGCGGAAAATCGGCCCGTCGCGACGATGCCAAAGTCGTCATCGTGCTCGACCGGGGAGACGCCAGCGCTCGGCACGGCGAGCGCCACTTGGTCGAGCGCGAGCAATGGATCGAAACCGCATAGGCGCGTCAGACCCCCTGCATCCGAGCCGAGTCGGCCGAATCGGTCGGCCAGGACAGGCCCGAGCTCGGCGTGTCGGAGTTGGGCTACGTCCACGCTGAGTAGGAACGCTGAGCCCGGTGGAATGGTGGCTAGTGGAGAGCTCGCCGGATCTGCGCTCACCGCGCGAGCTGGCGCCGACGAGCGCTGCCAATGCGAGCCAAAGAGCCAGGCGCCGAGCGCGAGCGCGCTGACGAGCACGCCAATGTGGATGCCTCGCTCGCTCAAGCGTCGTCGCCCGTGCGTCGGCCGGTCGACGCACGCCGACCCTCTGGGCGAGCCGGGAAAATGCGCCGATCGACCGGTGCGCGGCGGCCGATCAACGAGCGATTGCCGCGTCGCTCGCGGAAGAGCCTACGCAGCTCACTCATGGTGCTGGGCGCATGCTCGCGCACTTTGGCAGCGTGCGGCCCGCACAGCAAAACGATGCGATCTTCGATCAGGATGCGGCACAGCTTGACCGATTTGAGCCGATGCTCGGAGGCGGACGAACGAGTCTTGGGCGCGGCGCACATCTCACACTTCCTGGCCATGCCCTTCGGCTAGCGTGAAAGGCGCAATCGGGACAAATTATCCGTGCGCCGGGCTCGCTCAGCGCGCCGAAATGGCGTGCTGCTCGACCCATGCAATCACCTCCTCTTCCGGGCGGGTACCGAGGTGGCGGCCGAGCTCCTGAATCCCGGTCGGGCTCGTGACATTGACCTCGATCAATTTTTCACCGATCAGATCGAGGCCCACGAACCAGAGGCCATACTCGCGCAATTTGGGAGCGACGGAGGTCACCAGCTCGCGCTCGCGCGGAGACAGATCGGTCACCTGGACCTGGCCGCCCGCGTGAATGTTGGCGCGCACGTCGTCCTCGCGGGGCACGCGCAAGATGGCACCGAGCGGGTGTCCGTCGAGCAAAAGCACACGCTTGTCGCCCTGACGGATCGCGGGTTGGTACTCCTGAACCATGGCCAAGCGCTTGCCTTCGAGCGTGAGCATGTCGACCAGGGAGCGAACATTGCGATCGCCCACGCTGAGCACGACGACGCCCGAGCCGCCTGCGCCGTCGAGCGGCTTCAGCACTGCCGTTCCACCGACCGTGCTCACGAAGTCGATGATTTGCGCGCGATCCGCGCTCACCAAAGAGCGGGGCATGAATTCCAAGAATTGGAACGCGAATAGCTTTTCATTCGCGTCGCGCACGCCGCGCGGGTCGTTCACGACCAGCACGCGGTCTTTGACCAGATCGAGCTGCTGCGTGAGGTACAAGTACGCAGCGT
>DATHOI010000328.1:0-7628 GCA_035485095.1 Polyangiaceae bacterium
ACAATCGAAGAGCGTCGCGATCAGACAAGTGGCCGTACACGCCCAGAGACTCGGTTTCATGGTGCAGCAAGGATGGGGCCAGGAGCCCTTTCTGATCACCAAAAAACGCTCTCGTCGTTTTTACTTGGTTGCCAGGCGCGGCGTCAGTGCAAAAGGCAAACGGTGGGAAAGCCGTTCGAACAATGACCGCTGGCGCAATCCGCGTTGACGAGACAGTGCTTGTCGAAGGCGCACGTCGGGCACGTGCCACCACCGCAATCGAGATCCGTTTCTTTGCCGTCTTGACGGTGGTCGGTGCATTGGCCGCTGACGCAACGTTGCGAGACGCCGTCGCACGCGCCGGAAGCGCAGTCCGAATCAGCAAAACAGTTTTGCCCAAGCGCACACCGCGCACGGCAGTTGTCGCCACCACAATCGAGGTCGGGCTCGTTGCCATCGAGGCGATGATCGCTGCATTGATCCGCAATGCAGATCAGCGAGACGCCATCGCACGCATTCGAGTTACAGTCCTGGTCTTGTAGGCACTTCTTGCCGTTGGCACACGGCGGGCAAACTCCGCCGCAGTCGAGGTCGGTGCACGGCGCGTTCACGCATTGGTGCGTCGCCGCGCACGAAAGCCCGGACGGGCAATCCTGCGTGAGCAAACACTGCACGCAAGTGCCCGCGCCATCGCACATCACGGCGCCCGGCGGTGTGTCGCACGGCGCACCGGCGGCCGTTGCTTCCGTGCCCGGCACTCCGACGCCATTGCACGTCCCCTGTAAGCACGGGTTGCTCGGCGTGGGCACGTCGTTTTGATCGACGACGCGCGTCGCGTGCCCTTGGCCGTCACAAGCCGAGGTCGCGTGGCAATCCGCTGGCGAATCTTCGACGAACAGTTTGTTCGGCGGCACGTTGCTCGTTTCGCACAACCCGACGGCGCACAGCGCGGTCACGCAGGCGTTCGAGGACTTTGGACAATCGGCCACCGACGAGCACGGGGTTTGACTCGCGTCACCCGCGGCTCCCAGATCGCCACCCGAGCCACTCGTGCTGAGCGCGCCCGCGGCTCCCGCAACTGCGCCCACGCCCGCGGCTCCACCGCCCGCAAGGCCAGCGCTGCCCGTGAGCCCCGCGGCGCTCGCGCCGCCAGCGTTGCTGCCGCCTTCGCCGAGGAATGCGCCGCCTCCGCCAAAACGGTCACCGCCGGAGCTGGCAGCGCCGCTAAAACCGCCGGTGTCGCCGCCTGGCGTCGAGCCTTCATAGATCGTGAGCCTTCCGCTGCAGCCCAGCAAGCAGACGAGGGCGAGACACCCAGCGCCGCGCGCGCTCACAAGCAGACTTTCGGGCTAGTGGTCGAGCAGACGTGGCCGGGGCGGCAATCCGTGCTGTTGTTGCAGGCTTGACCAGGCTTACAACGCAGGCAACTGTCGCCCCCGCCGCAGTCGATGTCGGTCTCGTTGAAATCCCGACGATGATCCGAGCAAGGGTTGGCCACACACGACAATGAGACGCCGTCGCAGGCGGGCACCGTGCAATCGGAATCGGCCAAGCACATCTTGCCCATGACGCAGGTGGGGCAGCTCGGGCCGCCGCAGTCGGCGTCGGTTTCGAAGCCATCCTGCCGGTGATCGGCGCATTGATCGGCAACGCAACTGCGCGTCACGGCATCGCACGCGTTCGATTGGCAGTCGCCGTCGAGCGAGCACTTTCTTCCGAGCGCGCAGGGCGGGCAAGCGGCGCCGCAATTCGTCGCGCTGCAAGGCAAGCTCTGTCCGCCGCTACCGGCCACACTCGGTGCACCGCCCTCACCTGCTTCCCCCACTCCGCCGGAGCCCGCTACGAGCACTGCCCCGCCAATGCCACCGCTGCTCGGCACACCGCCGAGACCATCAGTGCCGCCCATGGAGCCTTCGACGCCAGCGACACCGGTCGCAGCGCCGCTCGATGGGCCGCCTCCACCAGCCACTGAGCTCGCGCCGCCCATCACCGTCGCGGCACCACCGTTCGTGCTCCCGCTCACGGAGTTGAAACCGCCGTTCGCGAGCGGACCCATGCCACCATTCGCACCGCTCGAGCCCTCGTACAGCGTCGCGCTGCCGCCACAAGCAGCGAGCAAGACCAGCACGAACCCGCCGAACCGGTCAGGCACCATCAGAGCTCCGCAGTCGCCAGCTCGCGTTGTCAGTCAAGCGACTGAATGTACACCGCGCTCCCGCTCCGTCGCATGCCAAAATAGCTGCGGCGCCGCACCGCACAGCGCGGACACCCGACGTCCATGAACCAAGCCGGCCCAGCAAGGGGTGAGCGCATGTGGTCGCCTCGACGCCGACTCCCTAAACGATGCGTCGGCATGGCGGCTGGAGGCCTGCCAATAAGCAACCAATGGGTTGCAAATCCCCGCGGGGCGAGCTACATAGGCAACCTGGAGGTTGCATTTTGACATCTACACCAGAGCACGACGGGACGGTGAAAGTGGCCGATAAGATCGAGAAACGAGTCGTGTTGCGAGCACCGCTCGCCCGAGTGTGGCGAGCGATCTCGGACTCCGCGCAGTTCGGCAGTTGGTTTGGCGTCGCGTTCGAGGGGCCGTTCGTGCCAGGCCAGCCGCTGCGCGGCAAGATCGTGCCGACCACGGCCGATCCGGATGTTGCCAAGATGCAGGAGCCCTACAAAGGCGCCAACTTCGACATCACGGTCGAGAAGCTCGAGCCTGAAAAGGAATTTGCCTTTCGCTGGCACCCCTTCGCGATCGACCCTGGCGCGGACTATTCACAGGAGCCGACCACCCTGGTTGTCTTCGGCTTGAAGGAAGTGCCGGACGGCGTGGAGCTCACGATCACTGAGTCGGGTTTTGATCGCATCCCGCTCGCTCGCCGCGCTCAGGCCTTCACGGCCAACGACGGCGGCTGGACGCACCAGGCAAAGCTCGTCGAGAAGTACCTTGCCCAAACGGCGTAACGCGCGCGCGGCGGCGAGTATTGGCACCGGGCGCGCGTTCTTGTCCTCCGCGTCATTATTCGCGGCGCTGGGGGATGAAACGCGGCTTCGTTTGGTCGCGCGGCTGTGTGATGAAGGGCCGCAGTCGATCACGCGTCTGACAGTCGACGCCGGCACGGAGGTGACACGACAAGCGATCACCAAGCACCTGCGCTTGATGCATCACGCCGGTTTGGTGAAAGAGACGCGCGCAGGCCGGGAGAGCATTTGGCACATCGAGACACGGCGCATCGACGCCGCTCGCGGCTACCTCGACCAAATCTCGACACAATGGGACGACGCGCTCGGCCGATTGAAAGCATTCGTCGAAGAGTGAGCGCGGTCGTTCGCGACTAGCGCGCAGCAGAGCACACCAGCCCACACGCAGACCTCGGCGCACCGTGATCAATTTCGCGTTGCTCGGGAATGCGTTGGGCTAACCTCGCTGAGTGCGAAGGAGCTCGAGCGCGTTGCGGCTCGGCTCTGTTCTCGCGCGATCGAAGGAGCTCGTGATGCCCAACCCGCTCAGTCACTCCGCGTTGCTCGGCTGGCTCGCTCTTGCCGGCTCGGCGGTCGCCTGCGGTTCGAGCACTGCAAACGGTTCCGCGACCGCGAGTGCGGGCTCGTCGAGTAGCGCGAGCGCCGGCTCTGCCGCGCTCGGTGGCTCGAATGGCGCAGCGGGCTCCGCAGGCGTGACTGGCCTCGGCGCGGCGGGCTCGTCCGCAGGCGGGGCCTCGAGCACGGCCGGAGCCTCGAGCGCTGGCAGCGCGAACGGCGGTGCGAGCTCCACGACACCCCCGCCGCCCACGCAGCCCTGTGGCGCGGCACTGCCAGCGCCGACGCCTGGTGGCTCGGCAATGGGTCCCGTACTTCAAGTCGACGTGTGCGCTAACCGGCACGTCATCAGTCCGGACATCTACGGCGTCACGTTTTGGTTCGCGGCGGGCGACACCTTGGCGCCCAACATGCAGTTCGCCAAAGACATCGGGCTGCCTCTCAATCGGCTCGGTGGTGACGCCACCACGCGCTACAACTGGCAGGTCGACTCGAGCAACGCGGGCTTCGATTTTTATTTCATGGGCGGCAGTGGCGCCACGCCGGTGCCCGGCGCATCGAATGACGCGCTGGTCACCACCAATCAATCCTTCAGCGCAAAAACGGTGATGACGGTTCCGATCATCGACTACATCAACAAGAGCGCCGACACCCATTGCAGTTACCCGAAGTCCGTCTACCCCAATCAGCAAGCCTATAATCCGTACGTTCACCCCAACAATGACGACTGCGGAAACGGTAAGGATTCGGGTGGAAACGTGATCACGGACACGCACATCACCGATCACGATGTCGCCAATGATCCGTCGATTCAGCAAGCCTGGGTCGCGCACTTGGTCAGCAAGTTCGGCACCGCCGCGAAGGGCGGCGTCCCCATCTATCAAATGGACAACGAGCCGACGGGCTGGCCCGGTATTCACTTCGACGTGCGGCCCAACTCGCCGAGCTGTGAGGAGTTGCGCGACCGCACGTATGCGTACGCAGCAGCAGTCAAAGCCGCTGACCCAACCGCCGCGGTGCTCGGCCCGGGGGACATTCCGGTGGCTGATGACTTCGACTGCAGCGGCCCGACGCGCGGCGAGTACTACCTGGCCGCGATGGCGGACTACGAGAAACAGCACGGCGTGCGCATCCTCGACTACTACTCGCATCACTACCCCGGTTGTTGCACGGGCGATCCGATCGCGAACCTCGAAGCGCGCATCAAGAAGCACCAGAGCTGGATCGCCGCCAATTATCCGGGCACGAAGCTCGGTTACGACGAGTACAACTGGGGCACCGACGTAGACACGTACGCGACCGCGCTCTTGTCCGCGGACGGCCTCGGCGTGTTTGGGCGCGACAGCGTCGACATGGCTAGTTTCTGGGGGCTCGATGACGCGCGCGACGCGACGGGCACCGTGTTCCGGCTGTATCGCAACTACGACGGCAAGGGCGGCGCGTTCGGTGATGTTTCGACGTCGGCCGCGAGCTCCGATACGACCCAGCTCCACGTGTACGCGGCGCAACGCACGAGTGACGGCGCCGTCACCATCGTTGTCGTAAACAAGACGGCAGCTGACATCACGAGCGCGCTCGCGCTAAGCAACCACGAGCCGAGCGCGAGCGCTCACGTGTTCCTCTTCTCGTCGGCCCAACCCAAGAGCGTCGTCGCTCAACCCGATCTTGCGATCAGCGACCCGGGCAACGTCGTGCTCACCTACCCCGCGTCGTCGGCCACGCTCTTGGTCGTCCCCTAGTCGCTCTTGGCCGTGCCTAGTCGTTGGGGTCTTCCTCGCGGGCGCGTGTGCTAATCTGCCCTCATGTTCCGGCGCGGGTATTGGCGGGTCGGGCGCTGGCGGGGCGTTCCGATCAAGCTTCACTGGAGCATCCTCCTCGTGGCGCTCGTGTTCAGTCGCTTTCGCTTCCTGCCAGGTTTCTTCGTTGCGTATCCGTGCTTGGTCTTGTTGCACGAGCTCGGCCATGCGCTGCTGGTACGCCGCCTCGGGCACCGCGTGGTTCGCGTCGAGGTCACGGGGCTCGGCGGCGTGTGCGATTGGTCCGGCAACGCCACGCCGTTCGAAGAGGCGGCAATCGCCTGGGGCGGGGTGCTGGCTCAGCTCGCGCTGTTGATTGCAGCAGAGCTGTGTTTGTGGGCCCTACCGCCGACCAGTCGCTTTGGTTGGGAAGTACTGAGCACCTTTACGGACACCAACCTCTGGCTGATGGCCATCAACCTGATGCCTATTCCGCCACTCGATGGCGCACACGCTTGGGGCATCATCAAGGCGTATCGGGAACGCGGCTCGGCGAATTTGCCCCACGGCACCTGGCGCGACCGCTCGGCCGACACGCAGCGCGCGTGGTTCGATAAGTTACGTAAAACCAGCCGTAAAGCGCCGGCTCACTCCGAATTCGAAGCGAGCCCGAACGGGCCGCTGAGCCCGGAAACTCAGCACGCGATCGACCGATTGCTCAAGGGAGTAACCGGCAAGACTCGAGACTCCGAGCGCGGCGATCGCTGAGCGCACACCTCACGACAAGCCCAATGTGGCGCACGCTCGTAATCGATCACAGCGCGAGCTCCTCGCCATTCGACCACATGTAGGCAGCTCACGCCGACGTGCGTTGCTTCCAGACGCACGGTCCCGCGCAAAGGCACGCTGTCGATCCCGCGGAAGTAAGCAAAGCGAAAACGCGGGTCGCACTCAATGCGTAACCAGGGATTGCCGGGTCGCGATTTTTAGGAGACACTTGCGACTATTGTTCCGAGGTCGTGCCCGCGCTTTCCGTCGGCGCACTACTCGAGGGAGTTCCGCATGAGAACGTGGCTTAGCTCGATCCTGCTGGTTGTAGTTGGTGCCTTCGCCGTTGCGTCGGGCTGTGGCAATCCGGAGGTCGTCAACAACTCCAATCCCTTCACGCCAGACGGCAGCGTCGGTGGCAACGGAAGCGGCGCTACCGGCGGTAGCTTCAGCTTGGGTGACGGCGGCAGCTCGTCGAACGGGTGTCCCTCTTCCTGTGATGAGCTGAACGCGAATTGCGGCTTCGTCACGGACACCAAGTGTGGCGGCGTGATCCAGTGCGGCACCACGTGCGCCGCCAATGAAGTCTGTGGCGGTGTCGAGCCAAACCGCTGCGGCGTCGGCACGGGCGTGCAGCCCGACGGCGGCGCGTGCGTGCCCTCCACTTGCGCCCCCGGCAACTGCAAGACGGTGACGGACGCCAAGTGCGGCGGCACCATTCAGTGCCCCGATTGCCCAGCGGGTGAAACCTGCGGTTTGGGCGGACCCAGCTTGTGCGGCGCCGGTGACGGCGGCACGTGCGTGGTCGACCCAGCGACGACGTGCGCGGGCCGCGGCTTCACTTGCGGGCAGACCGCTGACAACTGCGGCAACATGCTCGATTGCGGCTCGACGACTTGCCCAGTCGCTGGCGAAACGTGCGTCCAAAATGTGTGCGCTCAACCCCCGGCGTGCGTGGTCGACCCGGCCACGACGTGCGCGGGCCGCGGCTTCACTTGCGGCCAAGCTGCCGACAACTGCGGTCACTTGCTCGACTGCGGCTCGTCGACTTGCCCGACACCCGGTTGGACGTGCGGCGGCGGCACGGACGCGGGCGGCAATCCGATCCCTGGTGTCTGCGGTTGCACCGGTACATGCAGCCAAATTCCAACGTGCGCCCCTGGCACTACTACGACGCTGACCGGCAAGGTCTACGATCCGGCAGGTCGGAACCCGCTCTATCACGTGCTCGTGTACGTCGCGAACAACCCGAGCGATCCCAACCTGAAGACGTTCCCCGCCGGCATCACCTGTGACGTGTGCGGAGCGTCGGCCGCTGGCTCGCCACTGGTGTCGACTCCCGGTGCCACCGATCCGCCAGCCGGCGAATACACGGGCGTGGACGGCACGTTCACCCTCAAGAACGTGCCGGTCACTTCCGCTGCAAATCCTACCGTCACGTTGGTGATTCAGCTTGGCCGCTGGCGTCGCACGTTCCAGGTCCCCGTGGCTACGGCTTGCGGGCCGAACACCGTGACCGACAAGACTCTGCTCATGCCGGCCACGCAAGCCCAAGGCAACATCCCGCTCATGGCGATGGTGACCGGCAGCGTGGACTCACTCGAGTGCGTA
>DATHOI010000329.1:0-6410 GCA_035485095.1 Polyangiaceae bacterium
GATGCCGTGGATCTTGTCTTTCCGGATCAGCTCGGCGATCACCAGGCCCATCTCGGCGGTGCTCATAGCCCCAGCCATCGTGAGCAAGATTTTGCCGCCCTTTTGCAGGTGCGTCTCCCAGCCCTTGGCTGCGTCGATCAGGGCGGCTGCGTTGAAGTGGCGGTAGTGGTGAACGATGAATTCTTTGACGGCGCCCATGATGGTTCTCGCAAACGAAGAAGGTGGAAAACGAAGCTCGGAGAAGTGAGACTCGGAAAACTGTGGATCGCGACCGATCGCGCGCCTGCAAAAAAGAACTGTTTCTAGCCCGCGTCAAGCTCCGAGCCGCGCGTTTTCACCCCCTGCTGCAGGCCTTCGTGGCGCGCGCCGCCGAGAGGCGAGAAGAGCTGGAAATTCCATGGTAACCTCGCGTGCTTGGAGAGGGGCTCGGCTGTCACCAAAGCGAGCGCCAACCGATGACGGATCGTCACTCTAACGTGCCCGGGCCTACGTCCTTGAGTGGACAGGTCGTCCAGTCGGAGTATCAGCCTGGCGTCAGCTACCGGCTCGAGCGGCGCATCGGTGAAGGCGGCATGGGCCAAGCATTCCTCGCGCTGCGCCAAGCGCCCGACGGCATCTCGCCGGTCGTGATCAAGATGGTGCGCCCGACGGCGGAGTCCGGCGCGCAAAACTCGGCCAGCATCATCGTCCAGAAGGAGGCCGTCGCGCTCGGTCGCTTGAACGAGCGCGTGCCGCCGTGTCCATTCGTGGTGCGGCTGGTCGACACGGGCAGCACGTACCTGAATGGCCCGTCGAAGCCGCCAACACCCTGGCTCGCGGTAGAGTACGTGCACGGCGGCGTCGAGGGGACAACGCTCGAAGATCGCGTGAAGGGCTCGATCGAACGCACCGGCGTCGCGTTCGATCCGGCGCGCGCTGCGCACGCCGTAAAGTGTCTGGCATCGGGCCTGCACGCGATTCACGGCGTGGGCGTCGTGCACCGTGATCTCACGCCCGGCAATATTCTGTGCTGCGGCTTCGGTGAAGCGGAGATCTTGAAAATCTCCGATTTCGGCATCGCGCGGCCGCAGGGTTTGGCCGCGACCTTCGGCGGCATTCCCGTCGGCACGCTCGGCTATGCGGCGCCCGAGCAATGCTTGCCGGATTCGACGGGCACCGGCACGTTTACCGATATCTTCGCGCTAGCGTGCGTGATCTACTTCACCCTGACGGGTGAGACCCTGTTCGAGTCGGAGACGCTGCTCAAGAACATGCTGGCGATCCGTGACTCCAAGCGGCGCTCCCTGCTCGACGCGCAAGCGCTCATTCCCGAGCTCCGCCAACGCAGTGATGCGTGTCGCGCGATCGACGCGGCGATCGCACGCGCTACGGCGCTCGACCCCAAACAGCGCCCGCAAGAAGCCCCGGAATTGGCCGCGAGCATCGTGCCGTGGCTGACGGAAACTCCGACCCCGCCGAAGCCTAGCCGGCGCCTGATCAACAGCTTGATCAATTTGTCGCCACCCGGAGATCTCTCGCGCTGGGAATGGACGGTACGTCACCCGGGCGGTGACCGCATCATCCGCAGCGCGGCTTGGGACACGGACGGTCACTGCTTCGCGTTCACGACCACGGGTCCCGCCTTTTGGAACGGGCAGATGTGGGTCGACTCACCGGAGGTCGCGCAGAACCTGCCCGCAGGCTTGGGCTTTGCTCGGCGGCTGGAAGCGGGCAGCTGGCTCGTGGGCGGCGCCGGCGGGCAGCTCGCGGTGTACGCCACGGACGGTGTGCGCGCGATCGTGCGCGCGCCGAGCAATGACGTGACGTTCACGCACGCGAGCGGTCGCTTCGACGACCTGCTCACCGCCGTCGGTCAGCGTCCGGGTGAGCCGCCGTCGCTGTGGGCGATGGCGGCTCGCCGTTGGCTGAAGCCCATGCCGCTCGACGGCGTGGCCTACGTGGCCGCGCTCCTGCGCCTCGACGACTCGCGCTGGGTGATCTGCGGTCGGCTCACGCAAGGCGCGGGTTTTGCCGCCATTTATTCACCAATGCAGTGGGAAACCACGTACCTGCTGACGCCCCGCACACGCGCCTTCGTGGCCGGCGCCTCCGAATCCGACCGCGGCCTCGGCCTCGTGGTGGGCAGCGAAGGCGTTGCGCTGCGTGTCGAAGGCAACGGCGCGGTCGTCTCGATTGCCGAGGGCGCACCCGACCTCACCGCCGCCGCGATGGACGTCTTGGATCGCGAATGGGTGGCGAGCCTCGGCAAGCTCTGGGTTCGCGATCCAGCGCGCGACACCGCCTGGCGCAGCGTGTGGAGCGACCCGCGTTGGCAGGCCCCGTTCATCAGCATCATGGCCGACGCCGGCATGCTCGTCGCGATGACCGCCGACGGTGCGGTGCTCGAAGGCCGCGCCAGCTGGCGTTCTTCGGGCCGCTTGGGTTGATGGTCACCGAGCACCGCCGAGCGCACTCAGCCTTCGGCGTCGGAGCGCGCCGCCGAAGGCTGTCCCACCCTGCGGCGCGAAGCGCGATCATCAACAACCAAGACCCCGCAGCACGACGGTTCACACCACGAACCGCCTGAAAAATGGGCTTGTTTGCAACGAACGAACGAACGAACGAACGAACGAACGAACGAGCGAGCGAGCGAAGCGCGCCGTCACGCGCAAAAACGATGTTTAAGATTAAACTTCAGATCTGAAATGAAAGACCCTTCATTTGGGGTGAACGAAGCCCGAGAGCGCACCCTTACGCGCAAAACGATGTTTAAGGTTAAACTTCAGATCTGAAATGAAAGACCCTACGGCGCATGGCGCCGAGACCACATTGCGGTGCGCTGGTTACGGTGCGCTGGTTACGGTGTAGCGGAGAGCCGTGCGGCGTCCCGCCCGGATTTTTGGGAGGCGCGTTCAGAACGCCATGTCTACGTTCAGGTTGCCGACGCCGACTTGCTGGGTGTAGTGGCCGCTCGCGTCTGGTGACTGACTGGGTGAGGGAAATTGCGCGAGCCCGCTGTGCACGTCGCGCGGGATGTACACGAACTGCGTGTAGGAGAGCGCGGCGTGCACGCGGCGGCTGAGCGCGAGGCGACCGCCGAGCGCGAACGAAACGCCGTCGAAATCGGGCAAGCCTGGGTCGAAGGTGCGATCGGGCACGGCGCTCGATTCGTAGCCCATGCCGGAGAAAAACTCGAAGCGCGAGCTGGGCCAGATGCTCACGCCCAGGCGCACACCAAAGCTGTCGTGCCAGTCTCGCGGCACGTTTTGGAGCACTTGGCCACCCATGACCTCTGCACCGTTCGGGCCGAGCGTGCAGGGGTCGCCCGCGCGCACCACACACTGATTCTTGAAAGCCGAAAAACGCGTGTAGTCGCCGAACGCCCGCAGCTCCAAGTTTTGCCTCGGCCGATAGCGCGCGCCCCAGCGGATGATGTCGGGTAGGTCGTAGACCATGTCCACGTTGGCGCTGCTCGGCCCGCCGATGTCGTTTTGCAGCGACCCGTGCAGACGCATGCCGCCGCTCACGTTGGGGCGGGATTGATAGGACAAGCCGAGCCAGAGCACGTTCGGCGTCACTTCATACAGCGCGCCGAGCCCGAAGCCCACGGCATAGCCGCTAACTTGGAGCAGTGAACGGCCCTCGGTCGTGACGTCGTTACCGCCGTTGCTCCAGGCGCGCACGTCGTCGATCCAAGAGCGCATCACGCTGCCGCTCACGCCGAGGCTGAGCCCAGTGCCGGCCACACGCAGCGCACCGCCCAGCATGAACTGACTAGTCACGATGTCGCCCTCGATGGACTGGAAGCGCGACACGCCGTCCACGATGCCCGGGTAGCGCGAGTTGGCGAATGAGTTTCGCTTGTCCCAGCTCACCATGCCGCCAAAGGGCGTGAAAAATCCGGCGCCGAGGCTCAATTTCCCAATCTTGAGCGAAGCCGCCAAGACGGGATTCACGAGCGGATTGACGAGCTCGGCGCGGCCCACATTGGCGCCTTGCGCATCCGGCGGATCGGGCGCGTCCGTCGGCGCATGAGGGCGGTCGTAGGTGACGCGACGCACCGCGACGCTCAGATCCGCGAACACGTGCAGGCCGTCACTGAGTGTGAGCGCCGCCGGATTGAAGTACAGCGCGGTCGCGTTGTCCGTCGTCGGGTGACCGTGCTCGGAAGCGAAGTGCGCGACCGCAAAGCCGCTAGCCTGCGCCGAGCGCGGCACGAGCGCCGCACAAACAGAGAGCAGGCCGAGACCGAGCAGGGTGTTCGCGCGTCGCATCGGGGAAAGCCGAGCAGCCTAGCGAAGTCCGCCCGTCACGTCACGTTCGGATCCGGGTCGCCCTGCCCGCTATTGTGCGCCTCGCTTACCTCGGCATCGGCTTCGACCTCGGCATCGGCTTCGCGCACGTCGGCCTCGCGCACGTCGGCACCCAGCGAGCGTTCGTGGAGCTGACGGACGAACTGGATGCTGTCGCCCTCGCTGGCCGGCTTGTCCTCGCGGTAGCGCTTGACGCGTGCAAAACGCAGCGCGAGCCCGCCCGGGTAAGTGGAGCTCTTCTGCAAGCCATCGAACGCGATCTCCACGACCAGCTCCGGCCGCACCCGCACCACCCAATCACTGCGTTCGGTCGCGAGCTCCTGCAGCTTTTGAGTTTGCCAAGCCAGCATGGCGTCCGTAAGTCCTTTGAACGTCTTGCCGAGCATCACGAATTTGCCCGTTTCTGGGTCGCGTGCGCCGAGGTGCAAATTGCTGAGCCAACCCTTGCGTCGACCACTGCCCCATTCGGCCGCCAACACCACGAGGTCCAGGGTAGGCGCGGGTTTCACTTTGACCCAACCCGCACCACGACGACCCGCTTCGTAAGTCGAGGCGAGGCTTTTGACGACCACGCCTTCATTGCCCGACGCGAGCGCGGCCTCGAGCACGGCTTGGCCCTCGACGGCGCTGCTCACCTCCGAGCGCGTGAAACGCGAGGCCTCGGGGACCGCCTTGCACAGCGCTTGCCAACGTTCGCTGTTTGGTCGTTCGACGAGCACTTGCCCGTCCAAATACAAGCAATCGAAAAAGAACGCGCGCAGCGGGATCTCCGCACGCGAGGCTTCGACGCCGAGCTTGCGACCAACGCGCTGCATGGTGACCTGAAACGGCTGTGGGCGACCGTCTGCGCGCAGCGCGATCACCTCGCCGTCCAAAACCAGCGTTTCTGCGGCAAAAGAGCGCGCTAAATCGGCTATCTCGGGCAGCGCGGCGCTGAGCTCATTGCCATAGCGCGAGAAGATCGCGACGCGCTCTCCTTGACGGTGCAGTTGAATGCGCGCCCCGTCCAACTTGTGCTCGAACGCGCACGGCATGGTGCGCGTGAACGCCTCTGCCGCGTCCTTTGCGCTCTGCGCGAGCATCGGTCGCAGCGGCCGAAATAGCTCGACCGAGAACGACGCCAGCTCGGCCTCGCCACCGCGAAACGCGGCCAGCGCGACGTCGGCCACATTGCCAGCGAACAGCATCGCTTTGCGGATGGCCTCAGGTGAGACACTAGCCGCCTGCGCCAGCGCGTCGAGCACGACGCTCTCGAGTGCGCCCTGACGCAGCTCGCCCAAGATCAGTCGCACCACGAAATCTCGCTCTTCGGTCGTTAGCCGCTCGAACAATGCGGACAGCAAGCGATCGCGCTCGCTCGCGACGCCTTTGCCGGACAGGTCTTGGAGCGCCTGAAACACTGCGTCGAGCTCGAGCACACTGACCGCGGACAGCGCAGGCCCCGGCGAGGCCGTCACCTCGCGCAGGGCGCGGTGACCGAGCCCCAGTCGCCCTTGACGCAGCTCGCCACACAAGAATCCGATCGCGGCGGGCAGCTCCTCGAGCGAGAGGCGGGCTAGCACTTCCGCAAAACGCGCAGCCTTCTTAGTCCGCGAGCGCGTGGCGGCGACGTCTCGTGATGCGGCAACGATGTCCGTCAAATTGACCATGACAGCCTCGACTCTTGCTCAGTCTATCCCAGTAGGCCGTCCGAGGAGCCAGTCAGCTGCGCTGCTAGGCTTCTGAGCGGCGACAATTCCCATTTGCGCCCTTCGGCGGCTCCCGTACGCTGAACGTTCGGACTGCGCCGGATTCCCCATGATACCGCTCCATCGTTTACCCTTCGCGTCGCTGGCGCTGCTGCTCGCGGTAGCCGCGCTCGTCGCTTGCGCAAACGCGCGCGGGCGTTTCGAAGAGTTCGAGACGCGTCTGAAAGATGAGCCGGACTCGGGGCTCGACGCGAACGGCGCCAGTGA
Organism: Polyangiaceae bacterium; assembly: GCA_035485095.1. Classification (GTDB taxonomy): domain Bacteria; phylum Myxococcota_A; class Polyangia; order Polyangiales; family Polyangiaceae; genus PMG-095. Next base: position 6,248 of record DATHOI010000329.1, read on the forward strand.
TGATGCGAGTGACGACGGCGGTCCGTGCACGCCACCCGCGCCCAATACGGTGAGCGGTTCGGCGCTGCTCGCGCTGGACACCAACTTGATCCCCGGTGAGCCCATCTTATTTTTGGGCACGATCGATACTCCGGCGCTGGACGGCACGACGGCCGTCCATTTC
>DATHOI010000330.1:0-23118 GCA_035485095.1 Polyangiaceae bacterium
GCTATTCCCAGATGCGGACGGCCGCGACGTGCTGGCGCAGCTCAAGGCGCATGCTGGCACCGCTCATATTCCCGTCGTCGTTTGGTCCGGGGGGCGCGAAGAGCGACAATCCGATCGACGGATCGCGCTCGACCTCGGCGCGGCGGACTACGTGGATATGGTGAACGCAGAGCTACTGGTGCGTCGGCTCGAGCGGCTGCTTATTCGGCTATCCCGAGGAGCCTGAAGGGTAAAGGCAGCGATCACGAGGCTAGCTCGAGCGGGCGACTGCGCCTCGCGGACTTTCACGACCCAGCTAGAAACGTCGTGAGACACCTGCGGAAGCCCCGGAGATCGCCGGCTTCGTGCATGAGCGGGTCAGCCGAGCTCGACTCCTAATTGCTAGGAGACGTTTACAGACTCGCAAACTAAACTTATGGTGCGCTCGATGTCATCCAAAGTTGAGTCGTTAGTCCAGGAATTCGTTTCCAATCTCCGTCAGGCAATTGCCCAGGACGCCGCGGAGATGTTCCGTCTTGCCGCGGGAGGTGCCACTCGCGGCAAGCCAGGCCCCAAGCCGAAGGCTGCCGGGGCGCTAGCGCGCAAAGCCAAGACGGGAACGCTCAAGCGCAAGGGCGGAAAGCGGACGAGCGCAGAGATTGAAGCGCAAGCGGCGACGATCCTCGGCTATCTGAAGAAGAACCCGCAACATGGCGCCGAGCAGATCGGTGCCGCTCTTGGTCTGACCACGAGCGAATTGGCGCTGCCGATCAAGAGCTTGCTCGCAAAGAAGTCCCTAAAGACAGTCGGCCAGAAGCGCGGCACCAAATACTCGGTGAAGTAACCCTCGCTGTGCGCAAAGCGGGCTGCTACGCCCGCGCCGGGCAACGCCTGCTAGTTCCACAGTCGGCTCCCTGCTGCTTAGGCTGAGCGTCTTTTCTCTTTAAGCCTAAGCAGTACGCGCTCGACCTTACTCACCAATAACTCGGCCTCGTTCTTTTGCACGTAGTCCTCTGCCCCAAGATCAAGGGAGATTCTGCGGTCAGAGTCGTGGTCCGGTCGCCCCGACCAGACGACGACGGGGATGTGCGCTGTTCTGGAGTCAGCTTTGAGCTTTGCCAGCACGTCGCGTCCGTCCGCGTCGGGAAAATGAATGTCGAGCACGATCAGATCTGGCTGTGTTGCGATCGCTCGTGCGATCGTCTCTGCACCGCTAGTCGCGCTGATTAGATCGTAGTGGCGCGCTTCGGCGACGTGCTTGACGACCGCGTGGATCACCTCGTTGTCGTCAGCGAGAAGGATACGGGTTCCTGCCATCCCGATATTTGGGTTCCCCATCATGCGAACGAACCTCCATGCGAACGAACCTCGCCATTGACCGCATGCTGCGCAATGAGGCCGATTGCGACATGCCCGCCGCAGTTGCCTTTGCAGAGGCGAAAACCGCCAGCGCGCCAGCGCGCCGTTCGACATGAGCGCCCGCCGCTCGCGACTGCTCACGTCAAGGCCGTCAAGATGGCATGCGTTTCGCGTACGCCCAGGAGGGCGAATTGCACGCCGAAGCCGTTCGGCTTGGCCCAGCGAACAACGCCTGGTAACCGCAACTCGGTTTTTCCGTTCGGCAGGCACGCGACGATGACCAGCTCTGTTCCAAAGGGCAATAGCTCGGTTGACTCAACGAAGGTCCCGCCAATACTGATGTCTCGAGCAATCCCAAGGACTGGTGGGCCATTGCGCCGTTCGCAGGATACGGCGATTTCCACGGCGATCCGTGGGTGAATACGTTTGTCTTGGCGCGCTGCTCCGCGTGTCGCTCTCATGCAAAACCGAGGGCAAGTGCTCGCGTGCCAGCGAACCGATCAACTCTCTTGACGACGTGCTGAGTCACGAGAGCCAGGCATTGCCGCATCACGAGTCGTGATACGCCATTTCTCTTTTGCATTTTCCGCTCACAGGTTCTGTGGGCGACAGGGCCCGTGATTTATTAGAACCAACGCGACAAAGATCAGATCGTGACGTCGATGTAGGAGCGCCGGGCTCGAGGAAGCCGGTTGCGCTGCTTCGACCAGCGCGCACTTATCTCAATTCGAGACTGTCCGTATTGGAGGCACGATCCCCGGGGCTGCTGACACGGGAGGTGAGGATGACACAACACACACCGTGGACGAGCCGGCTGAGCACGAAGCTCACGTTCATCGCCGTCGTGCTGTTTGGCGTCTCCGCCGCCATTGGCGGGGCCAATTTATGGGCTTTTCATCAGCTCGAGCACGATACTGCGCTCGAGATACTGGGCTGCGGCGGCAAGGGCGGCGATCACTGTCGAGAGCTCGGCCGCACGCATCTCGACCGCCTTCATCACTTGCAGTATGCGCTCATGGCGCTGTCGGTCGTTGCCTGCAGCCTCGTGACCTGGCTTGCAATGGAGGTCCAGGCAAGCGTCAGGGCTCTGACCGTCTTGTCCGAGCGCTTGGAGCGCGGCGAACCAACCGGGCCAGTGAGCGGTCGAGACGATCTCGCAGCCGTCGGGCGCTCCATCGGCTCGACCGTGCGAAAACTAGAGCGGCAACGGGCGACCGAGCGAGAAGTGCTCGGCGAGCGCATCGACGCGCTTCTTTCCTTGAACAAGGCACTCGCCGAAAGCTCTGGCGGGACTCTTCCTACGAGCTTGCAAAGCTCAGGCAGATTTGCGGTCGCGCCACCTTCGCCGAACGAGCCTCCGGCACTCGGCCGGGTGCTGCTGGTCGACGACGAACCAGAAGTATTGCGGGGCTTCGCGCGGGTCCTCAAAGAGAGAGGTCACCATGTTGCGACTGCAGCGAAGGCCTCAGAGGCCATCACCAAGCTTTCCGAAGGGCGCTTCGACGTTGTCGTTAGTGACATCTCGATGCCGGGCATGGACGGAATTCAGCTGCTCAAAGAAGTGCGGCGCCGCGACTTGACCGTTCCGGTGATTCTGGCAACTGGCAGGCCGGCGGTGAAAAGCGCTGCCGAGGCTGTCGAAAGCGGCGCCTTTCAATACCTCATCAAGCCGATCCGGAACGAGAATTTGTGCCAGGTCGTCGAGCACGCGATCCGCGTGAACCGAATGGGACGCGTCAAGCAGGAGGCTGCCGAACTACTCGGGCAGAGTGCAGCGCTCGGGGCTGACCGAGCGGGGCTCGAGGTGACCTTCGACCGAACCTTACAAACGCTATGGGTAGCTTTTCAACCCATCGTCGATGTCAGGACGCGCACGATCTACGCATTCGAAAGCTTGCTTCGCAGCAATGAGCCAGCGCTACCGCACCCTGGCGCCGTGCTCGACGCCGCCGAGCGGCTCGGCCGGCTCGACGCGCTCGGGCGCGTCATCCGAGCCAAAGCGGCTGCTGAAGTCGCAGCGGCACCCGAGCTGCCACGTCTGTTCGTAAATCTTCACGTGCGAGACCTACTCGATCCAGATCTGCTCGACCCCGACGCTGCGCTCTCCAAGCTGGCCAAGCGCGTCGTGCTCGAGATCACCGAGCGCTCGTCCCTCGAAGACGTTCGAGACGCTCGCCTGCGCGTGGCGGCGCTACGCGAGATGGGCTTTCGCATCGCCGTCGACGATATGGGCGCGGGCTACGCAGGGCTTTCGAGCTTCGCCTTGCTCGAACCCGAGGTCGTCAAGCTCGACATGTCGCTCATTCGAGACATCGATAAGAACGCGACCAAACGCAAAGTAGTTCACTCCATGATCGAGCTCTCGAGGGGCATGGGCATCGAGGTCATCGCGGAGGGCGTCGAGACCTCGGATGAACGAGACACGTTGATCGAGCTGGGCTGCGACCTGCTACAAGGTTACTTGTTCGCGAAGCCTGGCAAGCCGTTCCCCAAGGTTGACTGGGGGGATCTGAGCCCTGTCAGCGCAGACGCAGTGCGGCTCCGAGCCTCCGCGGTCTGAGCTTGGCCGCTTGCTCGATGCTGAAGTGCGGCGCTCGGCCCAATCGAGGCGATGCGCGCCGAATGGACTTCGCGCCGCAAATCTGGCCGCGCTAATTATTGAACGATGATGTGACCGACACAGCACGTGTCGCTCGTCGGGCAGCCTCCCTCGGGACAAACGCCTGGGCCCAGTGCCTGGGTGATCCAACAGCAACAGCCGTTGGCGTTTTCGTCGTCGAGGTACTGCGCGTTGCACGCGCTGGGCTGGAGGTTGCACGCCGCAGCGCCGCCCGAACTGGTGCTCGCGCCGGACGCCCCGCCGCTAGCAGTCGATGCACCAGCGCTGCCACCCGCCGCCGTCGTGCCTGCCGAGCCTCCACTGCTGTCGTCGCTGCTACTGCAGCCAGTGAGTGCGGCGAGCCCGACGGTTGCGGAAGCCCCTGTAACCACCAGTACGTTAAAAAATTTGCTGATGTCCATGGCCACAAGCCTTGCACCATTTGCATCGCGATGCACGTGCGCTCGACGTGCAAAAAACTCAGTCGTTGAAATCCCACGCTGCCCGACGAGACAACCAACATGCCTCAGTCGAACGACTAGGCTCGAGCGCACTATTATGCGATATGCGATGCGTTTCGCAGGACTGAGTGAGGCAGATTTTCCGTGCACGACAATCGGTAAAATGACTTTCGTGCGAAGCGCTCTCGCTGCGTTACAGAACCGCCTCAATCTGCTCGAGCTCAATGCGCTTCACGAGATGCTTGCGCCTAATCCGGGCTCCGTTGTCTCAACTAGTGGCGACTAAGCTGCAGGAGCAGGTTCGATCGTGCAATCGAGCTCCGTCGAAAGCAACGTTCATCGTCGCGGTAAGTGTCGTTGAAGATTGCTCTTCGGTTTGTCAAGCCGCGTCGAGTAGGGAAATCCAATTGCTGCTCTGTGCCAGCCGCGTGATGCGCGTTCTCAGCTTCTTCTTGGCGCGCGCTTCGAGTTGACGAGCTCGTTCGCGCGATACGCCGAGCTGGCGGCCGATGTCGGCTAGGGAAAGCGCGTCCTCCGCGTCCGCCATCAAACGCTTTTCGACGATGTAGCGCTCTCGTGAGTCGAGCAAGGTCAACGCTTCGTTCACGGCATCACGTGCGTAGCCGCCAAATTCGCTGCTGACGAGATCGTCCTCTTGGTTCGGTTCGAGTGCAACCAGGGTGTCACCGAGGCTGGTGGGCGAATTGCTGAAAGCCGGTGCGTCGAGCGAAACATCTCGGGCTTCGAGCGAGCGGACCAAAGCGCCCACCTTGGCCTCTGGTAGCCGGAGAGCTTGGGCCAGCAGGGCGTCCGCCCGCTCGCCCTCGCCGACCAAGTTCAGGATGCGCGCCCGCTCGCGGCGAATCTTGAAGAACAGTTTTGAACGCAGCGCGCCCGACCCGCGCACCATGCTCCAAGAGCGAATCACATGGTCCAGAATGTAGGCGCGGATCCAGTGGGAGCCGTAGGCCCCGAAGCGGGTACCACGGCTGGTATCGAACTTCTGCAAGGCACGCACCAGGCCGAAGTTGCCTTCGGCCACTAGCTCGGAGACGGGCAAGCCATAGCGGCGGTACTTGGTGGCGATGAAGACCACGTGTCGCAACTGCGAGCGGACCAGCTCATCGCGCGCGGCATCGTCGCGTCCGCTCTGCCAGCGCGTGATGAGCTCGAGCTCTCGCTCATGCGAGAGCTCAGGGTAGGCATTGGCTGCGCTGATGTAGCGCATCAAGGAAGAGTCGGTTTGATAGGTCATGGGTTTTTCCCTGTTGCGGTGGGCTTGCAGCCTCAGGCGTGCAGCGCGAGCTTTTCGGGCGAACCGAAGGATGGTGCGCTCTCGGGCAGCGCAGACTTGGGGTTCCAGGAGCGCGCTGGCGGGCGGAGAGCCCAGGACGCGCCAGCCAAGACCAGGAAGACCAGCGGCATCGCGATTTTCCCTGCCGGGTCACCGGAGCAAGCGTGGGAGATCGCGGCGCCCGTCAGGTCGAAGAAGATACCGGCGTAGGCCCACTCTTTGAGGCGCGGCAGGCGTGGGGCGAGCAGCGCGGCGGCGCCGAGCACTTTCCAGACACCGAGAATGGTGAGGAAGTACAGCGGGTAGCCGAGCGTGCGCATCGCAAGCACCACCCCTGGTGCGGCAGCGATCTCCGCGGCGCCACTGGCTAGGAACGCGGCTGCGAATAGGCCCGTTGTGACCCAGTAACCGATCAGTTTTGGCTTGTTCATCGTTCGTGCTCCTCGTTGGACTGACTGTGAGCCTGCGGGCCCGTGCCAGCAAGTGGTACTAATGGGAATCATCTGCTATCTATTCGACCTAATGCAGGACCCCGTAGAGACCTCGGAGTTGCTCGCTTTCACACGCACTGTGGAGGCAAAATCGCTGTCGCGAGCGGCCGCCGAGTTGGGCGCGCCGCGAGCGACGGTCGGGCGGCGCCTGGCGCGGCTCGAGGAGCGGCTCGGTGTGCGCCTGCTGCGACGCACGACGCGCGCGCTCGCCCTGACGGACGCAGGGGACGCGTTCTATCGGCACGCGCGCATCGTGCTCGACGCGGTCGAGCAGGCGGAGGCGAGCGTGCGCAAGTCCGACACCGTCGTCCGCGGCACGTTGCGCGTCGCCACGCCGCCTATGTTGGACCCAAGCTTCAATGCACTCGTGTGCGACTTTGCGCGCGCCTACCCCGAAGTGCAGATCCACGTCGACGCCTCGTCGCGGCAGGTGGACTTGCTGCGCGAGGGCTACGACGTGGCGCTGCGCGCTGGCAGCGAGCTCGAGGCCGGGCTAGTGGCGCGAACCATTGCCCGCACCTCCGCGGTCGCGGTTGCCGCTCCGGCCTACCTCGCGTTGCGCGGGACTCCGAAAAACGCGCGCGATTTGCGCGCTCACAAATGCCTCGTTGGATTCATGCGCGGTGGGCTCCCCCAAACGCATTGGCCGAAAGCAGGAGGCGGAAAGATCTCCATCGAGGGCTCGTTCGTCAGCAATGACATCAGGCTGCTCGTGGACGCCGCAGTGCGCGGCCTGGGCATCGCGGTGTTGCCGACGCTGCTCATCGGAGGGCTCCTCGAACGGGACGCGCTGGTGCGAGTACTACCCGGAGTGATTCACGCCGAAACGCGCGTGGCGGTGGTCTACCAAGAGAAGGAGCTCCTGCCGCCGCAAGTGCGCGCGTTCATCGACGTGCTCGTGGCCTGGGCCCCCACCATGATCGATGCCGCGCGCACTGGGAATCGGAGGTGGCCTCCGAAGCTGGAAGCGCAGCCGAGTGTGCCGCTGCGCGTGAAGCCGTCGCGCCGCGCTCGAATCAAACAACGCTGAGTCAGGGAGCCCGCCGCCGCTTGTGCAATGACAGGGGTGAGAGCTGAGCGAGAGAACGGGGGCGCTCAGAGGCGGCCCTCCTGCGCAAGCCGAGCGCCGATCACCGCAATCTGCCGCTCGCCATCTCGCAGCGCATCTGGCGAGGTGTGGACCGAGTAGTAGCCGAGGACGAGCTCGTGCTCGTGCGGAGCGGCCGAGCCGAGAACGAGCTCGGTGTCGGTCAGCGCTTCGAACTCGACCGCGTCGTTCGAGGGCTCGAACGCCGCGAGGTCGCCCTGCCGCAGCTCATCAGGAACCGACACCACGCCGGAGATGACTGCCGTCCACAGGACAGTATGCTGCGCTGGCGGCTCGTACTTCCAGCGTTCGCCAGCCTTCAGGCGTAGCGCGAGGTAGTTGATTGGAGCGGGGGACACGATGGCACTCGATGCGGCCCCGTAACTGCCCAGGAGGACGCGCGCCGGACCGTCTTCCGGCACGGCGTCTGCTGGCTGGTAGATGCTGAGGGTCGGGCCCAGCTCGAGCTCCGGTGGCAAGGCGATCCAGAGCTGGAAGCCGCGTGTGCGCTTTTCGTTGTCGAGCCCGCCGCCGTGCCACATGCCGCGTCCGGCTTGCATCCATTCGACGCCACCGGCCGACAAGGTGCCTCTCACGTTGTCTGGGTCGATGTAGCTGACCGCTCCTTCGCTAACGTAGGTCAGTGTGGCAATACCGGAGTGCGGATGCAGGTTCGCCTTGAAAGGCGTGCCCTGATGGTCGAAGAGATCGAGAAATACGAACGGCTTTAGTAACTTGCCAAAGTCGGACGGGCTCATCAAACGGGTGATTGATCCGTGCGTGCGTCCGCGAGTGCGCTGCGCGATCGCACGCGCTGAGCTTGGAGCCTTTGATCGCGCTCGCCCGAGGGTACTCGAGATAAAGGGGGTGGTGGTCACGTGTTGATTCCTTCTTTTGTGTTGCGCGCGGTTTTCAGGGCGGCGGTCCACCACAGCAGATCGTCGATCAGCGCTGCGGCGGGCCCTGCAAGCTCCGCAAGACCCGCGTCCACGTCGCCGCCTTTGTAGTGAGCCATTAGAGTAGCGACCGGGATGTGGACCGATTTGCGAACTGGGGCGAGCTGAAGCTCAATCGCTGTTTCGCGGAGCTGCTGGACGGCGCGTGCGCCCATAGCGGAGCCATAGCTGACGACGCCTGCCGCCTTGCGGTTCCATTCCGGATAGACCCAATCAATGGCGTTCTTGAGCACCGCTGCGGGGCCATAGTTGTATTCAGGCGTGACAAACACGAAGCCATCGGACTCTGCGATGGCAGCGGTCCACTTCTTGACGACCTCATTTTCGTACGGCGCCTTGCCCGGCGTGGCCGGTGGCACTGCCTGGTCGAAGAAGGGCATCGGAAAGTCGCGCAGATCGAGCAGGCGCGCCTCGACACCAGCGCGCTGCTTTAGGTGCTGTAAAATCCAGCGCGCGGGTTTTTCTGAGAAGCGGCCCTGGCGCGTGCTGCCAATGATCACGGAAATGACGGTCATGTTTTTGCGGCGTTAGCTTCAGCACGCACGCGTCCATTGGCAAGAGGGACCAAACGGGCATCATCTGCCAACTATTCGAGCCAATCGGCCAGCGTTTGCACGAGGCGCTAAGCGTCGACGTTGAGTTCGCGCGGGTGCGCTGCGGCGCCAGCGGCAAAAACGCCACGTCCGCGTTCGGTGCAACGGTGTGTCAATTGCGATGACGGATCACATTCTGTGAACGCGACGACCCTCGCCCCCCACTCACTCGAGTCGAGCGCCTCGGGCGCGCGGCGGATTGCACGACCCAGTCGGTTTCACGGCTGGGCCACCTGGCACGAGAATCGGAGGACAACCATGAACCGAAGAAGTAGCTTCGTCGCGGCGTTCATCGCCTGGGCGAGCGTTGGCGGCTGCGCGCTTTCCAGTGAACCGACGTCCGAAGGGACGGACGTATCGACCCAAGCCGCGCCGCTGAGCACGCCTTGGACGGGCACTTGGGGAGTCACGCCACAGTCTGGAGGCCAAAGCTTCAGTCAGCAGACCATTCGACAGGTTGTCTACACGAGCATCGCGGGCTCCAGCGCGCGGATTCGACTTTCCAATTTGTTTGGCTCGCAATCGGTAGCGATCGCCGACGTACACATCGCACTGGCGGGTTCGGGTTCGTCGATCCAGGCCGGCACGGACCACGTGGTCACGTTCGGCGGCTCTGGGTCGGTCAGCATTGGCGCGGGAGCCGAGGTCAATAGCGACGCCATCGCGATCAGCATCCCGAGCCTCTCGGAGGTCGCGATCAGCTTCTACCTGCCCAACTCCACCGCCGTGCAGACGTACCACCAGTTCAGTTTTCAGACGAACTACGTCGCGAACGGCGACGTCAGCGGAAGTACGAACCTCTCGGTAGCGTCGACGCCGTCGAGCTACTTCTACCTCACGAACCTCGACGTCCAGGACCCGGCGACCGCGGGTGCGGTGGTGACGCTCGGGGCTTCGATCACCGACGGCTACAACTCGTCGCAGAACGCGAACCACCGCTGGCCGAATTTCCTGGCCCAGAGGCTCTCGTCAGCAGGTATCGACGTCGGCGTCGTCAATGAAGGGGTGAGTGGGAACCAGCTGCTCAACGACTCGAACACGTTGAGCGCGCTGCATCGCTTCCAGCACGACGGCGCGGGGCAATCAAACGAGCATTGGCTGATTTTCTCCGACGATCCCATCAATGACGTGGGCAACAACCCCTCGATTACGGGCGCTCAGCTGATCTCGGGTGTGCAGCAGCTCATCTCGGAGGCGCATGCGGACGGCTTGAAATTCCTGTGCTCGACACTGACTCCGTTCCACGGGGCCTCGTACTGGACGTCCGCCGGCGAAACCGCGCGTGAGCAGTACGACGCGTTCGTCGTCGGGGCATCCAGCGGCTGCGACGGCATCATCGATCAGGACGCGGCGACGCACGACCCGAGCAACCCGACGCAATTCCTGCCCGCGTACGACAGCGGCGATCACCTCCACCCCAATGACGCCGGCTACCAGGCGATCGCGAACTCGGTAAATCTCGGCTTCTTTGGCGCTACAGCCGAGGCGCCGTTCGGCGGCACCCCCGCGCCGATCCCTGGCACCGTGCAGAGTGAGAACTACGACGTTGGCGGCGAGGGTGTCGCCTACCACGACGTCGACGCGGTGAATTCCGGTGGGCAATATCGATCCGACGGCGTCGACATCGAGCTCACCGGAGATAGCAGCGGCAGCTACGACGTCGGCTGGACGAGCAACGGCGAGTGGCTGCGCTACACGGTCAATGTTGCGAGCGCCGGCGCGTACACCGTTTCATTCCGCGTCGCCTCGGTCACTGCGGTCGGCACGAATGCGGGGAGCTTCCATCTGCAGACTCCCACCGGGACCAATCTGTCCGGTACTATCAACGTCCCTGGGACGGGCGGCTGGCAAACCTGGACCACCATCACGGCGACCGTCACCCTTCCGGCGGGACAACAGGTCATCGAGCTCTTCGAAGACACGGGCGGCTACAACCTCAACTACATGACATTCGCATCGGGTGAGGCGCCGTTCGGCGGCACGCCCGCGCCGATCCCTGGCACCGTGCAGAGTGAGAACTATGACGTTGGCGGCGAGGGTATCGCCTATCACGATGTCGACGCGGTGAATTCCGGCGGGCAATATCGATCCGACGGCGTCGACATCGAGCTCACCGGAGATAGCAGCGGCACGTATGATGTGGGCTGGACGAGCAACGGCGAGTGGCTGCGTTACACCGTCAATGTTGCGACCGCGCGCGCGTACACCGTTTCATTCCGAGTTGCCTCGGTCGCTGCGGTTGGCACGAACGCGGGCAGCTTCCATCTGCAGACGCCCTCCGGGACCAATCTGTCGGGTGCGATCAATGTCCCCGGAACCGGCGGCTGGCAAACCTGGACCACCATCACCGCGACCGTCACCCTGCCTGCCGGCGTACAAGTCATCGAGCTCTTCGAAGACACGGGCGGCTACAACCTCAATTACATGACGTTCTAACTGCCTGGAAACAACTCGCTCAATTGGAGCGACGTGCCCGGTCGAGGTCTCGGCTTGTACTCAGGTGTGAGCCGAGCTCGACCGGGAACGGATGCATTTTTCGTCGTCACTTCCGCAGCCGTCGGGCTTCGCCCGAGCGACCTCAGGTCGCGACGGCTTTGACGATCTTCGCCCACGTCTCGTCAGCCACGGCGCTACGCGGAAGCGCGCGACCTGGCGCGACGCGCGGCACCGCTTGCACGAGTTGCACCCCAGACTCGAGATCCTCGAGGTCGATGTACTCATCCCCCTCGACGAGGCGCTGCGCGTCCTCCGCACTGCTCACCTTCGAGATCTCCGCGTCCGTCAGGAGCTTGAGAATCGCTTCGCGATTGAGCGCGTTCTTCTTCGTATTGGTCGTCATGGCGGCTTCCTTGGGCGATATCGAACGCCACGTGACACCGTGCTCGGTCGTCGTGACGAACGGGGAACATGGCGCTGAACGCCGGTAGCCTCGCACGGGCTCTACCCTTTTTGCACGCTACTTTCTGCGTATCCTGCCTGATTCAGGCAGGTATCCGAGCGTGGTGCATTCGAGAAAATGACGGGCATTCGTTGTGGGGCAGGCGAAGCGGAGCATTTAAGTCGCACTTCGAAGCGGAGGTCATTGGGCTTCCGCTCGCGTGACGAAGTAACGACGCCCATTCCACGCTATGGGAAAGTGTGAAGTTGTCCATCCTTGATCTAGGATCGAACCGAACGGACCAAGGCATTTCATGTCGAACACGCAAGCAGCTGTCGTTCTCGGCGCATCAGGGTCGGTCGGCAACGCACTGGTTAAGGAACTGATCCGCAACGGCTCATTCAACCCGATCGTGACCTTGGTGCGTCGTTCGCAGCCCGATCAAGTCGGGCTGGCACGTGACGCGCGGCTCGAACTGCGGGAGGCACTCGTCCCGGCAATGGATCCAGCTGGTCTGCAAACTGCGACTACGGAGGCCATTCGTTCGCTCGAAGGCGACGTCGTCGGGTTGAGCGTGTTGGGTGTCGGGGCCGGCACCGCGAAACTCACGATCGACCAGCATCGCGCGGTCGACGTGCAATTGAATGCGGCCTTCGCGCGAGGGCTGAAGGTATCGGGGCGAGTGAAGCACTTGGCGTTCATGTCCGCCGCGGGCGCTGATCCCTCCGCGGCGGCGACCGGATCAGGCGCCGCGGGGATGGCGCGCTACGCTCGTGTGAAAGGCGAGGCTGAGGAGGCAGTGAAGGGGAGTGGTCCTGCCGTCGTGAGCGTCTTCCGCCCGGGGCTGATCATCGGATCGCAACACACCCCGTGGCTGCTCGAGAAAGTGCTGCCTGCGTTCTCGTTCATGACGCCCGCGAAATACAAATCGATCACCGTGGAGCAAATCGCGAAGGCGATGATCGCGACGTCACTGAACACGCCAGCGAAATCAGAGGTCTACCATTACCCCGAAATGATGGCGTTGAATCGGTGATTGCCCGAAGCGTCGCAATCCAAGTGGTAGGGCCCAGTAAGCGCGCACTGGCCCGAGCTACCGTGCGCACTAGACGGTGGAAATCAAAACGCTAGAGTGGTCGCTGATGAAGAATCCGAGGCGTTTCTTGATAGCGGCGGCGGTGCTACTGGGGATCGCGGTGGTCATCATCCCAGTAAACTTCTTCGTTTTCGTGACCTGGCAAGGCGGGACCGCTTTCGAAACGCTCGCCATTTGCCAGTTGCTTGCTGGGGTAGGCGCGCTTTCTTGTGCCGTCGCACACGCGTTTCGGCGTTCGGCCACGACGGGCGAGCGGGTCGTCTCGGGGCTGCTCGGAGTTTTGGGTCTGGGCGTCGGTCTCGGAGGTCCGCTCGCGCTCGCGCTCGCCGATTCGATGAAGCATTCCTCCTTCATTGGTGGTGCGTGGGGTCGTCCGTTGCGATTGCGCGGGCGCGTGCTGCACTCAGACCTTCGCATTGGGAGTGATTGGACCCAGGGCGAGCGCCCCGAGGTCCAGGCGCTCGACCAGCCGACTCGCCTCGCGCTCGAAGCGCTCTGGCTGCATGACGCGCAGAAAGAACACGCCAGTGTGCCGGCGTTTGCGCGCATTTCGTGGTTGCTTGCCGCCGTCGGAGCGCCCGCAGAGCTGGTCGAGGGAGCGCACCGCGCCGCGCTCGAAGAAATTGATCATGCTCGGCGCTGCTTCGCGTTGGCGGCTGGTTATGGTGGCCGTTCGCATGGCGTGGAGCCGATGCCGGAGCTGCTCGTCGGTGGGCTCGACGTGCAGGGCGACCCGCTCGAACGCCTCGCCAGCGAAGGCCTGACGGACGGCTGTCTGCTCGAAGACTTCAACGCGGACGTCGCCGCGACGTGCGCAGCCGCGTGCGAGGAGCCGTCGGTGAGAGGCGTGCTGGCGCGCATCGCGACGGAGGAGCGCTCGCACGCGAGTTTCTCCTGGGCCCTGCTCACGTGGTTGCTCGCGCGTGGTGACGCTCGCATTGAACGCGCGGTCGCTCGTGCGGCAACCGATCTCGAGCGAGTTCCGCGTCCGACGGCGGTCTCGGCCGCGCATGCGCCCTTGGTTGCGCAGGCCGACAGCGCGTCGCTGCGCCGGCACGGGCGTGTCCCCGACGACATTTGGTCGACGCTCTGGCGCGAGCGAGTCGCGGAAACGAGGCGCCGCGTGGGCACACTCACGCGTGCGCGCGTCACGCACGAATCCGCGGTGTCCATGTGATCGAGCTTTAGGGCGCGCGGTTTCGGCGCCCGCGCTGGCAACTTCGCTTTCGTCGGAGCCGGAAAGGCCTCAGCGCACGGCACTCGACGTTGGTGCAGCCGTGGAAGTGAAGTATCGGTCTCAGGCAACCCCCGCATGGAAACGCTTCACTGGCTCCTACTCCTAGCGCTTACGGGTTTGGCCGGGCTCTCAGCTCTTGCCCTGGCGTTGCGCTTGAATCCGGAAGGTCGCGCCGAGACTGCGCTCCTGACGTTCCTCCTATTCTGGGGCGCGATCGTCTTTCCGATTTTCGCTCTCGGCTATTTGGCACTATTGTACCGCACGCCGGTAGCACTGCTGTCGTGCGCGCTATCGGTCGGTATTCTCGGTGTGTGCGCACGCGGGCAGCCGCTGCAAAAGTCGTTGGCTACTCTGGTCCGCGCCGCGTGCGACTTGCTGAAGCTCGCCCCGGACGGGGTGAAGCTGTGCTGGCGAGCAAAGAGCTTTTCGCTCCTAGGAGTGCTCGCTGCAGCAGGCGCGATTGCCTTCACGCTGTTCCTTAGCTACGTCGCGCCGGCTGATGAGTCTTGGGACGGGCTCTACTATCATCAGCCGATTGTCGGTTTTGCGCTCCAAAATCACAGTTTCGGCTTGGTCGAGCTACCCAATACGCTGCTCGCCCAAACGATCAACGGGTACCCGAAGTTCGGTGAAGCCTTCTCACTCTGGTTCGTACTGTTCACGGACAAGACGCTGATCGAAATCGGCAGCTCACTGGCGGCCCCCGCGCTGATGCTGGCCATCTACTTATTGGCGAGGCGCTACACCAACGATCGCCCGGCATGTATGGGTTGGGCCGCTGTCGTGCTGCTCATGCCGGCGCTCTGCTCACAATTGCGGACCACGATGATCGACGTGGAGCTGTGGTTCTTTGCACTGTGCGCGCTGTATCTGATCACCAAACCCAAATTCCGAACGCAGGATGCGGCGCTCGCTTTGATCGCGACGGCATGGGTCGTCGGGACGAAGAGTACCGGCTTGGTTTTGGCGCCACCGCTGATAGCGGCGGTGGCGTGGCGCTCACTTCAACAGGAAGATCGCCGCGCCGTGCTGCCCTGGTTATTACCCGGGCTCGTGCTGATCGGCACTTTCGGCGCGCTCACCTTCCTCCGAAACTTCCGCGCTTTTCACAACCCCTTCTGGCCGGTCAGCTACGCAAGCAATGCCCTGAGTATCGACTTTCGAGGTCTCGCTAAATTGCGGCAGCTGTCCCCAGACCCCAACTTTGCGGACCTTTTTGCGCGCGAATATGAGCATCCGGCAGGCGGAGTGCACGACATCATCTTTCGGAGCTATGGCCAGGCGATTCCATGGGTGGTGCTTCCGCTGGGTGCGCTGAGCCTATTGACCTGCGTGGTCGTTGCCGCAAAGGGCGTCGCACTCCGCGCCCGCGATACGCGCGCGGAGAACCTGTTGTTGGTGGCCATTATCACGCTACCGCCCTTCTTGATGTCGCCGAGCTTTGCCAACGCACGCTATAATATACAGTTGGTGGTGACAGCGCTGTTGGCCATCGCTTGGGCGGGCGGCCGCTGGCCGGCGCAACGTCTACAGGAAGGAGCCGTTGCCAGCTCCCTGATGCTGTCGCTCATGTCGTTCGTGTGGAGCGGCTTCCTCTGGGGGCTGAGTCTGGACTGGAAAGACATTGGCGCCCTGGTCACTCACTCGAGGGCCGAGCGCGCGAGCATGAATTTTTCGAGCTTCCAGATGCCGGCGAAGGTAGCGAGGCTTCGTGAGGCCGAGCTCGGGCCGGGGGACGTCGCGGCTTTTACATCCGATTTGAGCTTCATCGGGGTCCTGTGGAATGACGCGTTCTCGAATCGCGTCGTCTATCTGTCGTCGGGGGATCGCGCATTGCTCTCAGAGCTCGCGCGACTGAATGCGCGCTGGGTCGCCGTTGGTGAGCGGAGCGCCGCACGGCGCACACTCGACAAGAGCGCTGACTATGAGTTTGTCGGCGCTGCAGCCCAACAGGATAAGTCCGTGATTTTCCGACGCCACGCACGTTAGGTGAAATCGGCCGACGCGCGGGCACGGCGTCGGCCCAGCCACAAGAGCCCCGACGCGGCCTGCGCCCTGATCTTCGACGCTGCTATCATCGCGAGGGCTGTCGTTCGCTTGAGCTCGAGCGAAAACCAGCTACTGCGGCGCGGGCGCAGCGCTGGGCTTTGGCTTGGCTTTTGGCTTCGGCTTCGTTTTGGCGGACAAGGCCAGCTCGTCGAGCGCTGTCCTCAGCGCGGCGGAAACGGCAAGCTCGGTCACTTGGTCCCAGGTCCCTTGCAGATCGTGAGCGCTGGGCGTCCCGCTGACCTCTTGCGCTACGCCGGCTTTGCCGTGACCGGTGAAGCCCAACGTGTCGTCCGGGATGTGTGAGCCCAACATGCGGAGCGCGAGGCGGATCTCCAGCTCTTGTGCGCCAGGCTTGTCCGCCTTCGGCGTGATCAGTTGGACCGCGTCCGTGATCTCGATGTTTACGTTGAACGCGCCGGCGATGTGCGACTTGGCGAGGAACGCGCGGTAGCCATCCGGATCGGTCTTTGGATCGGGCGCGCCCTCGAGCGTCGCCACGATCTGCGGCTGGTGCTCGAAGGCCTTCTTCACCTCGGCGAGCACGCGCGGCGTCGCCATCTTGACCGCTTCAGGCTTCAGCTCGGGCTTGGCCGTGATGGCTTTGAGCTCGAAGTAATAGCGTTCCTTCGCCGCCTCCCCGTACGCCGTGGATCCGGCGAACGCGAGCGCGGCCAAAAGGAGAGCCGGAAAGCGGCGGGGCAGCTTCATCGTACGGGCAGCCTATCATCCATATCCCGCCCAGATCCTCGGCCCCGTTGCAGGGTCTACTGGGCCAAGTCGTACCCGTATTTGACGGCCCACACCGACCCCGGCCGCATGTAATAGAACGCTCTCGGAACTTGAAGTCCGCTTTGCCAAGCTTCGGGTGTCGCAAACCAGTACGCGCCCTCGTTCCAGATGGAGTCGTGCATGGTTTGACCGGCTTCCGAGGCCTGTTGGGTCAGCCCTTCTTGGACCATCCCGGCAATGGCGCCCCAGGCGACTCCCACCCAGACAGACGACGTCTGCTCCGGCACGCTCGTGTCCATCTGGCCGTTCGCGAGCGTCACGTTCACGATACCGTGCTGGCCGGAATCGAAGTTCTTGAAGTTGTCGTCATAGACCTTTTGGAACGCGGCGGTGGCGTGCGCGGCCGGGACGATTGGCGAAAGTCCCAAGGCCTTGGCGTACCACTCACCCGCGAGCTGGTCGGACATGATCCGTTGGTCGGTCGCATCCATGTTGTAGTAGTTCCCGCCGCCGTTCCAGAGCACGGACTCGAAGGCGGCTTTTCCTTGCGCGAGCCAGTTGTCGTATGTGGTGGCCTGCTTGGTGTCGCCGAGCTGCGTGGCGATCGCCGAGGCCGCCTCATCTGCGGCGAGGAACAAGCTCCCGCAGTACGCGGTATCGCCCGTGAGGCCGAGGTTGTCGTACGTCTGGTCCACGCCGGTACTGTCAGGCAACCCGTCGTTGTTGCTGTCCTCGCTCTTGGTCTTGTTCATCGCGCCCTGGATGGCCGGGTAGCAGTACTGGAGAAACGCTGTGTCGTTTTTTCCCGTGAGCAACCAGTCGCGATAGATCATCAGAACGAGCTTGGAGTTGAGGTCCTTCCACTTCGTGGAGTCGCGGTAGGTGTAGTCGTTCCAGATGCTCCAGAGCGTGTTGCGTCCGCCCACGTCGTGGGCGCAGGTTCCGATCGGCGGCGGCCGACCCACCGCGTGCGGGTTGGCGACGATGCTGTCGCACAGGACCTTGAGCTGAACCTTGTCGATCTCTGGCCACTGAAGCGCGAGGGCCCAAGAACCGTAGAAGGCGACGTCGGAGGTCCCGAAGTCAGGATAGAGGTAAGACTCGAGACTGCTGAACTTGTCCTCGTTTGGGTCGTCCGCCTGCCCCGAAGCCGCGCCTGCCTCCCAAATCGCGCCGCCGGTGAAGTAGTAATAGAGCTCGTTGAAGAGGGTCTCTTTCAGCCAGTCGGGGTACTTCGAGTCGTTGAGGATGCCGCCCTGCCAGGCGTCGATCTGGGCTTCCCAGGCGGGGTAGTTGTCGAGCGCCTCGGTCGCCATCTTCCACGAGCTTTCGCCCGAGCGACCGTACGTGCGGGTGTACTCGCGATACCAGGCATCGCCGGTCCCAGTCTGCGCGATGGGGATGTCCCAAGAGAGCACCATGGGGACGATGGTGGTCTGATTCGGGGCCACCGTTACCTTGAACGCGAGCCCGCCCGTGCTGTCGTTGCCCGTCGTGTTGCTGAGCTCTCCGGACGAGTTGAACGCGCTCTGCAGGGTGGCGAGCGACCCGGACTGGTAAGTCACCGTCACGCCCGACGACGCGGCGCTCGCGATCGTGAACTCCCCTTGATTCTTCTGGGTGGGAGCGCTCGTGTCGGTGCGCCCGAGCGTCAGTCCCGTGTAACCCTTGCTGGAGTCCGAGACCATCTTGGCGATGTTCCCGGAGTAGCTGTTGTTCCACGTCAGCATCACGGCGACGTCGCACGGGGCGTTGGTCGGGTTTTGGATCTGCCACTTGTAGACGCCGACCGGATAAGCCGTGCGCTGATAGTCACCCGGGATGATCGGACTGAACTGTTCGACCTGGACCTTGCAGCTGAGCCCCGCATTTCCGTAGTCGAACCAGGCCTTAGGGAATAACGAGTAGTATGTCCCTGGATTTCCACCGGGGTCACTCGCGTTGAGCAGCTTGGTCGTGACCTTGCCGCTGGCGTTCTGGTACATGGAGAAGCCCGCGTTCGGGTCGGTATGGTGCGATGGAAACCCGTCGCCTCCGTCCGCTGCAACGTCGAGCCTCGTCAGGTAAAACATCCCATCGAAGCGCCAGCTGATGGTCCCTGCTCCGAGCCCGCCGATGGGGGCGCCGTCGGGGTTGGTAGCATTCGGGGGCGGGGTCCACGCGTACTCGGGGATGGAAATCGGCGAGGGGCCGCTCGGCATCGATGCGTCCGCTAGCGTGCCGCCAGTCGAACCCGAGGTGCCTCCACTGCCGCCTCGCGCGCTACCTCCCGCGCTACCTGCCACGCTGCCCGCGCTGCCTGGCGCGCCGCCTGCCACGCTGCCCCCGGTCCCACTCGCGCCGCCGCCCCCATCCGTTGCCGGGGAACTGTTGTTCGTAACCCCACAGGCGAGGCCCAACGCTATCGCGGCGGCAAGCGCCAGTAAGCGGGTCGGCCAACTGCTCGAAGACGACATCGGACGCGGCTTCTGAGTTGGCCCGGGAACTGAAGGCGGCAGGGATCGCATCGCAGCCCCGTGTGCACACTGTGTGCCCGACCGTCACGTTGGATTTAGAAGAGGCTGTGGTGATTCCCGCGTTCAAGTCAGCGCAGTCGCCGCGCCGGCCCACGCATCCACGTTCAATTCGTGCGCACCGGGGGCGACAAAAGTTGCGCTTTGAAGCCGTCGACACCTTTCGATACTCTCGTCGTCCGTGGATGAGAGCCACCACAAGAGCGCCGAGTGGATGCGTTCGCAGATCCAGCGCGAGCTGCACACCCCGCTAGAGTTCCGCGCGGCTCTCCTGAGCGTTCCCCCCGCTGAGCGAGACGCGTGGCTGGATTCGGTGCTCGAGCTCCGCGATCTTCCCGACGACGGCCCTGACCTTCCGCGCGGCTGCGTCCCGTACTTCCCGTGCTCGGTCGATGCCCTGCTGCGAATGGTCGACCAGGCCGACGTGCGAGCCTCGGATGTGTTTGTCGACGTGGGTTCCGGTGTGGGCCGGACAGCGGCGTTCGTGCACTTGCTCACCGGCGCTGGCGTGATCGCCATCGAGATTCAATCTGGGCTGGTCCTCGCTGCTCGCGAGCTCGCGACACGCATGCTCGTGTCTCGCGTTTCGTGCATCGAGGGCGACGCGGTTGGGCTTACCGGCTTCATCACCATCGGGTCCGTCTTCTTCCTCTATTGTCCGTTCAGCGGGGAGCGGTTGGCCAAAGTGCTGGGCCACCTCGAAGCCATCGCCCGCACGAAAACGATTCGTGTCTGCTGCGTCGATCTGCCGCTCCCGCCGTGCCCATGGCTCTCGCTCGAGAGACAGCTTTCAGGAGACCTCACGATCTATCGAAGCACGCGCGGCGGCGCTCCGAGCACCGGGACAGGCAGTTGTACTCAGAGTCCGCCACAGGTCGCGTCGCCCCAAACCGAGGTCGCAGGTGCTTCTGGATGATCTCTCGCTGCGGAATGACAAAGTAGAAAACGCCCTGTTCTCACAGGGCCTGTTCGTCGGTTGCGCGGGGGTGACATCGTCTGATGTCCATGAGATTTCTGCCTGGATTCGCGGTCGGATTGCGGCATGAAGTGCCGCGAGCTGTGTGATAACCTACGTCGATGCCTAGTGAAGCCGACGCCAGGAAGGCCAGAGCCGCCGCGCGGAAGGCGCTCATGACGATCGAAGTCGTCGCGTTCGGTGAGCGGAAACCATCGCCCTATGCACACAGCACACCGGACGAGAGGCTCGCCGCAGCCGTCCGCCTGATCGACTATCACCAGGCGTTGCGCGGAGGGTACTCGATACTTCCGCGCTCGGAGTGGCCCGGCGAAACCGTCGTAGGTGGTGAGGGGCTTGGCTAAGCTCCCTCAGGATTTCACGGATCTGCTGATCGAACTCTGCGAAGCCAACGCGGAATTCCTACTGGTCGGAGGCTGGGCTGTGATCCTCTACGGCCACGTCCGTGCAACAGACGACATGGATATCTTCGTCAGGCCATCCACGGCGAATTCCGAGCGCGTGTTCGCTGCCCTTGAAGCCTTCGGAGCACCGCTGCGAGCGCACGCGGTTGCCCCGGCACATTTCGCACGGGAGGGGGACGCCTACCGCTTTGGCGTCGCGCCGTTGAAGGTCGAGGTGCTGACCCAAATCAGCGGTGTCTCGTTCGACGACGCGCTACAAGGCTCCAAAACCTTCGAGCTCGACGGCTATCAAATCCCCTACATCGGCAAGCAGGCACTCATCGCCAACAAGAAGTCGGCCGGACGCCACAAGGATCTCGCAGACCTAGAAGAGCTCGAGCGCTTGGAAGAGAGCTGAGGGGCGAGCAGGGCTACCCTCTGCGGCCATTCGAGAAGTACATCGAGATTCAAGTTTGGTCAGACTATGTCATGGCGACCGGTGTCACAACCCGGCCGCGTGCGCCAGTCGCACAGAATTTTCTGTGTGATCACGAGTGGACGGGCGGCGGCGGGACCTGAACCCACTGGAGCAGGCTCTCGTAAGCGGGTTCGAGACCGGCTGCGGTGATGATGGTCTGCGGTACCTCAGCAGGACCGGAGATCGTGATGTTGCCCGTGAGCTGGCAGTGTGCGTCGGGAGCAGCGCTCGCTCCTGGCCCTTGGAGCGTCGGGCCCCCTTGCCAGTAGTTGCCCTGTACTACGATGTCGTCCAAGCCGCCTCCCTCACCGGGGTAGTAGTTGTCGTGGCAATAGCCCCACGGTTGCGTCGAGCCAGACGGATTCCAAAACGCGTTGCCAGTCACCGTGACCCAGTCTGAGCCGTTGTCGTCGTAAAGCCCCCAGATGAAGCCCTTCAGATCGTGGACGACGTTCCCTTTGACTGTCTCTCCCGTAGCAAACGAATGAGCCGCCGACGTCTGGCCATTGGTGTAGATGCCGCCGCCGTCGTTCAGGGTCTGCATGACGTTGAAGATGAGATTGTAAGAGACGTTGTTGCTCTGCGTGTAGCTCGTCAAACCTGGCATTCCGTTCTTGTCGGGCCAACCTCCCCAGCCGATCGACATGCCCGTGTATGGCGTGTGATCGATCTGGTTGTGAATGATTGTCGAGCTGGCCGCGTAACCTACGTCGATCCCGATTCCCCCGTGATACTCGACAGCGATGTCGAAAACATGGTTGTCCTCGAGGGTGTTCCCGAGCGTCTGATCGTTGCCTGTCGCATTGCGCATGTTGTCGTCGCCAAGCTCGATTCCGTTGCCCGACGTATCCGTGACGACGTTGCCCTGAACGATGCAGTTCTGCGCTCCATTTCCGAGCGCTAGGCCAGCAGCTCCTAGGTGGACGAACGCGTTGCTCACAAAGTGAATGTTGTGTGCGTAGGTCAGAGAAACATTGGCCGGAATCTGATCCCAGGTGTATTCCGCATTGCCCGCCGTCGGGTCGCCGCTGCCCGAGACCAGATAGTTCGCCTGAACTTCGGAAAAGCCGTTGGGCCCGGAAGGTCCCAACCACGTCGCGTACGAGAACTGGATGCCCTGGAAGATGACGTCGTGCAGGGGATTTGTCGCGGTGCCGCCGCCGGTGACGAGCGCCTCTAGAACAGGCGCCTCCACGTCCAAAGTGGCGAGGGTCTGTCCCGTGAGCGGAATGTAATAAAACTTGCTGCTCGCTACGTCGAGGTACCATTCGCCGGGCGCGTCGAGAAGCTCGTAGGCGTTCTCGGCTCGTGTCGGCGAGCCGACGCTGCCCGGGCCAACGTTGTTGTTGCCCCGCTTGGTGGAGTTGTCCCAGCAGGGCTGCACCATGTTGATACTTCCGTTGGTTACCGACGCGACGGGGATGCGTCCCTCTGTCCAAGCTCCCCAGCCGCCGGTGTAAACGAACTCGACTTCAGGAGGGAAGCCGCCGCTCGGGTCCACCCAACCTGACAACGTTGCTGCGGTTGGAACATCTCCGGTAGCGCGCGTGGCGCGGACACCGTCCACGTAGAGTTGGCGCGTGTGGATACCGGGAGGGCCCTGCGCGACCCAAATGTTGCTTGAGCCGCTAGCCTTGGACCAGCCCGTGATTTGGCTTGAGCCCATCAGCACCGGATGAGCCGCTCCGGCAGCTGTCCAGATTACGTTGTGGCCATTGGTGCCCGAGTCGCTCGGCTCGAGCGTCAGGGGGCTTTGCATGCGGTAGTAGCCGTCAGCGAGGGTCACCGTGATGTCGGCGGTCATTGCGCCATTCAGGCTGCGCACGATCTGCTGTGCCTTCTGCAGGGTCTGCACGGGACTCGCTGCTGTGCCCGGGTTGCTGTCGCTGCCGGTGGGGGAGACATAGATGTTGTTCCCGACGCTCATGCCCGCGCCGCCTCCCACTCCCGAGCTGCCGCC
>DATHOI010000331.1:0-8649 GCA_035485095.1 Polyangiaceae bacterium
TGACGGTCGGGAGCTCGTGACCAGTCTGTGTTCCAGCATCGAGCGACCGGAGCGCAAGCTCGTGGCGTCCTATCCTGGAGGCTGATAGCGGGCTTCAGCCTCGCGCAGTGGTCTGATCCGGGCCCGCGACATGTTCAACCACTTGGGCTGTTTTTTGCCAGTTTGCGCGTAACAAGCTGCCATTCGTAGCCGAGTTTCGCGGTGGAGTGCGAAGCTCGATTCGCGGCCTTCGTTGCGAAAACCCAGAATTTGCGGTCTTTTTGAGGTCTGACTCGAGCCCGCGCCTTCGGCATCATTCTTGGATGTGGGGGACGCCCGGTCAGGCACCGGTCACCCCGTCGAAGGGCGGAATTTCAACAATGGCGCAATCGTCCCCAATCACTTCTGCTAGTCCCAAAACCGATCCCCGTGCGGTCGAAATCCTCGCGAAGAACATCTACCGAGAGTTTCGCGCGAGCGGCTTTTCCGAACGAGACGTGCTTTCGCTCGCCGGTGAGCTGCTCTCACTCGTGACTCGCGACGTGAAGAACGAGATGGCGCGCTGAACCCAGCTCGCTCGATCCGTTGAGGCCCGAACCCGGCCCGCACCGTAGCTCACGGTGGCGGGCCGTTGCTTTGTCGGGTCATTGTCGGGACCCGCCGGTGTCTCATGTCCGCCGCTCGTCCCGGCTGTCGATCTTCGCGTGACCCGCGCCGCGGCCCCAAATTTTGGGCGAAGGCGGCGTGTTTCATGCGGTTCCGCGTGATAGCCTCAAGGCTCTCGTCTCGCAGCTCGGAGAGTTTCGTTTCAAGTGATCGCACCGACATCGTCTGCCAAAGCCCCGATGTTTGCCATCATCGTCCACGAAAAGGGCGGAGCCGAGCGGCGCGAAGTCTTCGACGCTGCTGAGCTCAGTGTGGGTCGCGTACAAGGCAACGAGCTGATGTTGCCAAAAGGCAACGTTTCTAAACGCCACGCCCGCCTTCTGTATCGGGATGGTCGCTTCATAGTTACGGATCTGAACAGCACGAACGGCACCTACGTCAATCGCCGCAAGATCACCCAAGCGACCATCGTGCGCGAAGGGGATCGCATTTACATCGGCGACTTCGTGCTTCGCATCGAGATGAACGGAGGCGATCCGAGCTCGGCCGAGGAGCTTCGCACCGGTCAGTCCCCCGTTCTTCGCTCGTCGCCCAGCATCAGCGATGGCATCTCCAACGTGTCCGTGAGGCCGTCGGATCCCGAGGTAGACGAGTTCACTCACGTGCCCGGCCCGTTGAAGGCTCCTGGCAGCCCGTCGAGCCCCGTCTCGTCAGATAGCCCTGCGCGCCTCGAGATCCCGCACGAAGCCACCGGTACGCACAACGTCGGCCGAACCACTCAAGACGAGCGTCCGGACATGGAACCGAGCTCGGTGCGTGACGTGGTGCGCGCGTTGGTCGAGCGCGTCGCCGAACGCCTGACTGAAGTGGACTTGGCCGCGCCCGTTCCTCCCTCGCTCGGTGAGCGCATCGATGGGCTATTGCAGCAAATTTGGGGCGAGCTCGGGGATCTGCACGAGGTTCCGTCGAGCGTTCCCGCTGACCGTGCCATCGAGCTTGCGCGGTGTGAGCTGGTCGAGCACGGCCCGCTCACGGAGCTGATCGCCGACCCCAGCGTGTCGGAAATTGGTGTCACGCGCTTCGATCGTGTGGTCTCGGTTCGAAACGGCCGAAACGCGTTCGAAGCGGGCTTTTCTTCGGATCTCTCGCTGCGCTGGGCCGTCTCGCGCCTGTGCGCGGAGGCTCACGCTCCGCTGCTCGATAGCGAGCGTGAAGGCGTGCTCGATCGTCGCATTCTGCCGGGCGTTCAATTGTCTGCGGTGCTCGGGCCGATCTCCGCGAGTGGCGCTTGTCTCTCGATCCGCAAAGCGCGGCGCGTGCACGTCACGCTCGAAGATCTGGTGCGCCGCGGCGCCATCTCTCGGGCAATGGCCACCTTCCTTCAGCAGTGCCTAGCCGCGCGCGTGAACGTGCTCATCGTCGGTCCGCGTGACGGCGGAGTGGGAGCGCTATTGGCGGCGCTCGCTCAATCGACCGCGGATGCTCCGTGCGTGTTCATCGGTGAGCGCGAGCCCGGTGGTCCGGACGCCAACTTGCTCGTCTCTAGCGCCGACGCCGCCTCTACGGATGGTGCCCTCCGAGTCGCCTCTTCCTTGCCTGGTGCGCGCGTCGTCGCAGAGCTCTTCACGGGCGAGCTGTGCGCTAAGGTCGTCGAGGCCATCGCTGACGGCTGTGACGGCGTGGTTGCGGCTCGTTACGCGCCGAGCTTGCGGCGCGGCCTCGCGCGGCTGCCGGGTGTGGTCGCCGCGGAGCGTCCGCAGATTCGCATTGCCGCTGCGCGCGAGCTCGTGGTCAACGCCTTCGAAATCGTGGTCGAGGTCGCCCGTTTGCGAGACGACCGGCATCGCGTGCTTCGCATCAGCGAGATCATCAATTCGAACAGCGACGAAATCCAGATTCAAGACATCTTCACCTTCGTCATGGATCGCACAGCCGCCGGCGGCGCCATCGAGGGCACCTTCGCGCCGAGCGGCGTAGTGCCGCAAGTGGTGGAGACGCTCCGTGGCCGCGGCACCGCGGTCGAGAGCTCTATCTTCAGCCGGCCGCCGTCGCGCTAGTGTCCTGAGTCAATCAAACGTCCCAGAGCGTTCTGGGGTCCCGACGGGGCGAGACCCCAGAAAATTCTGGGACTTCGGCTTCGTGTGCTCATCCACTGTTCTGTCTTGTGAGTGCGCTAAATCGTGGGATTCAGCACACTAGCGCCACGCGACGCCGAAGGCTGGGGCGCGCCGCGACGTGGCGCGTGACCAGCAACTACTCGCGAGCTTCGTCTTGCTTGGCCTTCGCCAGCTTGCGACCCATCATGCGTTTCTTCAACGCACTGAGCTTGTCGATCATCAGCACGCCGTTCAGGTGATCCGTCTCGTGCTGAATGGCGACCGCCAACAGGCCATCGGCCTCGAGCTCGAAGGCTTCTCCGTCACGGTCGAGCGCGCGCACTTTGACGCGTTCGGCGCGCTTGATCTCTTCGGTCACGCCGGGGAACGACAAGCAGCCCTCTTCCCAAGTCTGCACGCCGTCTTTCTCGACGATCTCGGGATTGATGAAAACGCGCAACTCGCTCGGCTCGTCCTCGCCCGCGCAGTCCACTACGAAAATGCGGTGAGCAATGCCGAGCTGTGTGGCCGCCAGACCGCAACCAGGCGCGGCGTACATGGTTTCCGCCATGTCATCGACTAGAGCTTGGATTTCCGGCGTCACCGTCACGACCGGTTTGGCGACCTCACGCAGGCGCGCGTCGGGATATTCGAGAATCTCGCGGATCATGGCGCTTTTGGAAAACGTAACACTCGGGATCCGGCGTCGCAACCTCGAGCCCGCCGCGTCACGCGGGCCAGACTCAAGTGCCGGTCAGCGTTCGGCCCGTTTTCTTCGGGTAAGCGATGGGTCCCCACACGTAGGCGTCGGTGCCGCACAGCTCCCAGCGCGCCGGATCGATGCGCGGCGCATCCGCCGGATTCTCGGGCCCAGCCCAGTCCACGGCGCCTGGGCGCCCACGTGGACCGAGCAGCAACGGCGCGACGAACACGTGCAATTGGTCGGGCAGGCGATGGGCGAGCAGGCTGCCCGCGAGCTCCGAGCCGCCTTCGCACATCACGCTCACGACCTCGCGCGCCGCGAGCTCGCGTAACATCACCACTGGATCGCAGCGACCTTCCGCTGTTGCTGGTACGCGAATCACCCGTACACCCGCGAGCTCCAGCGCCTGCTCGGCCGCCGCCGATGCGCCGGCCGTGGTCACGACGCAGGTCGGGACCTGCCCCGCGCTCTGCACCACTTGGCTGATCAGCGGAATGCGCAACTTGCTGTCGACGATCACTCGAATTGGATTTCGACCGGGAGTGTCGCGCACGGTGAGCCGCGGGTTGTCGGTGAGGACGGTGTTGATTCCGACCATCACGGCGTCGTGATGCGCGCGCAACGTTTGCACGCGCAGGCGGGCTTCGGGGCTAGTGATCCACTTGGATGCGCCCGTGCGCGTCGCGATGCGACCGTCGAGCGAAATGGCGAGCTTGAGCGTCACGTAGCTCGTGTGCTCGGTGACGTATTTGGCCCACGGTTGGATCAGCGCCTTGGCTTCCGCCTCTTGCACGCCCACCGCAACTTCGACTCCTGCGGCCTGGAGTCGCTCGATACCGCCACCTTGAACGCGCGGGTCAGGGTCGCGGCAGCCGATCACGACGCGCGTAATGCCGGCTGCCAGGATCGCGTCGACGCAGGGCGGTGTCCGGCCCGTGTGATTGCAGGGCTCGAGCGTGACGTACAGGGTCTTGCCGCGCGCAGCGCCGCCGGCTTGCTTCAACGCCACGACTTCCGCGTGATCCAGGCCCGCGGCTTGATGAAAGCCTTCGCTGACCACGTTCCCGTCGGAATCTGCGATCACCGATCCGACGTGTGGGTTCGGCGTCGGATCTCCACCTGCGCCGAGCGCGATGGCTCGTAGCATCAGCTCGCTGTCGAGATCTTTCATGCCTTACTCCGCATCTCGCGAGCGCACGAGCTTGCTCATCTCGACCATGAACTCGTCGATGTCTCGAAAGGATTTGTACACACTGGCAAAACGCACGTAAGCGACGTCGTCGAGCGCCTTCAGTCGCTCCATCACGCGCTCGCCAATCACCAAGGAAGGGACCTCTTTTTCGCCGCTCTCGGCCAGCTCACGCTCGAGCGCCTCGGCGTGCTCCTCCAAAGCGTCGGCTGAGACAGGGCGCTTGTTGCAGGCAATCCGCAGACTGCGCAGCACCTTTTGGCGGTCGAACGGTTCGCGCTCGCCGTCCTTTTTCACCACGGTCGGTAGCGTGTGCTCGACGCGCTCGTAGGTCGTGAAGCGGCGCTTGCAGGCGTCGCATTCGCGCCGACGCCAGGTGACGGTTCCACCAGCGGCAAGGCGGGAATCCACCACGCGGCTATCCATCTCGCGACAATACGGGCACTGCATGAGCTCTGTACCCGAGTGGAGCCTCGCGGGCTCTCGTCAGCCCTCGAACGCCGAGAAAATCAGCGTCACGTTGGTGCCGCCAAAGCCGAACGAATTGCTCATTGCACGCTTGATACGGCGCTCACGGGCCTTGTTCGGCACGAAGTCGAGCGGCACTTCCAAGTCGGGGTCTTCCAAATTGATGGTGGGCGGAATCATTCCGGTTTCGATGGCCTTGATGCAAACCGCTGCCTCGACGGCGCCGGCCGCACCGAGCAGGTGCCCCATCATCGACTTCGTCGAGCTGACCCACAGCTTCTTGTCGAGCGCATGCGCACCGAACGTATTGGCCACGGCCTTGGCCTCTTCTACGTCGCCGATGGGCGTCGAGGTGCCGTGCGCGTTCACGTACTCGATTTGCTCGGGATTGAGCTTGGCGTCCTTGAGCGCACCGCGCATGGCTCGCGCCGCATGTGCGTGGTCCGGCGCGGGCTTGGTGATGTGGTAGGCGTCACTGGTGGCGCTGTAGCCGATGACCTCGGCCAAGATTTTGGCGCCGCGCTTCTTGGCGCGCGTCAGGGTTTCGAGCACCAGCGTGCCGCCGCCTTCGCCGCACACGAAGCCGTCACGACCCTTGTCCCACGGGCGGCTCGCGCCTTCGGGGTTGTCGTTGCGTCGGCTGAGCGCAAACATGGCGCTGAAGCCGGCGATGCCGATAGGAGTAATGGTGGACTCGGCGCCACCTGCGATCATCACCTCGGCGTCGCCGCGTTGCATCATGCGTAGGGCTTCGCCGATGGCGTGGCCGCTCGACGAGCACGCGCTGGTGTGCGCCAAGCTCGGCCCGCGGAAGCCGAAGGCGATCGAGACCTGGCCGGCGGCCATATTCGCGATCAACGACGGAATGAAATAAGGGCTGACCTTGCCCGGGCCCTTCTTGTCGAGCGTGAGCGTGCAGCGCTCGAGGTTCTCCAACCCGCCGAGCCCGACGCCGATGAATACGCCCGCGCGATCGCGCTCGTCTTCGGTCAGATCGAGTTGGGCTTGATCGAGCGCCATCTTCGTCGCGGCCATCGCGAAGGTCGTGAAACGAGAGACCTCTTTGATCTTCTTTCGTTCCATGAACTCGGCCGCGTCGAAGTTCTTCACTTCGGCGGCGATGCGGGTCGAGTACGCATCAGTGGCGTCGAACAACGTGATGGGGCCCACGCCGCTCTGGCCGCTGATCAACGACTGCCAAGATGGTTCGGTCCCGATGCCGTTCGGCGTGACGAGACCGATTCCTGTTACGACGACGCGCTCCATCTCTTCCTCGGACACAAATGCTCATTTAGGGCGGCTGCCCCAAATTCGGAGGTGGGGCCCCACCGAATTAATTCAGTGGGGCGGGGGAGAATCCCCGATGACCGAGCCTCGCTGAATCAGTCAGCAGGTTCGGGGGGCAAGCCCCCCCGATGACCAATCAGCTGGCCAGATGCTTCTCGATGTAGTCGACGGCGTCTTGAACGCTGCGGATCTTCTCGGTGTCTTCGTCCGGGATGTCGATCTCGAACGATTCTTCGAAGGCCAGCACCAGTTCGACGAGGCCGAGCGAGTCCGCACCCAAGTCGTCGATGAACGTGGATTCAGGCTTGATGTCCTTCTCGTCGACATCGAGCTGTTCCTTGATGATCCGCTTCACTTCGGCCGTTACGTTGCGACCTTCAGCCATGATTCCTCCAGGGGCGCCTCTACACCAGAGGCGTTCCCGTTTGCACGTGTTTCTGTCTAACCGGGGTTGAAACCCCAAATTTTACATGTACATCCCGCCGTTAACGCGCAGGGTTTGACCCGTCACGTAGCCGGCTTCGTCCGACGCCAGGTAGGTGATTGCGGCGGCGATCTCTTGAGCGGTGCCGGTCCGGCCCAGCGGGACCGCGGTCAACATGGCGCTCTTCTGCTCATCAGTCAGACCGCTCGTCATGTCGGTGTCGACGAAACCCGGGGTGACCGCGTTGACCGTGATGCCGCGTGACGCGTACTCGCGGGCCAAGCTTTTGGTGACGCCGAGTAGCGCTGCCTTGGAGGCCGCGTACGCCGTTTGACCGGCGTTGCCCATTTCCCCGACGACGCTGGACAGAAATACGATGCGCCCGGTCTTGGCGCGCATCATCGTGCGAATGGCAGCGCGGGCGCAGGCGACCGCGCCTTTGACGTTCACCGCCAGAATGCGATCGAAATCGTCATCTTTGAGGCGGAGCAGCAGGCCGTCGATGGCGATGCCAGCGCTCGCGACCAGAATGTCCAGACGTCCGAGACGCTTAGCGACCTCAGTGATGGCCTTCTCCGCGGCTTCGCCGTTTGCGACGTCGAATTGGACGAGCTCGGCCTTGCCGCCCGCTTGCTCGATGCCTTGAGCGGTCTCGCGTGCCGCGCCTTCATTGCTCACGTAGTTGATGACGACATGCGCGCCGCGCTTGGCAAGCGCTTCGGCCGCTGCTCGGCCAATGCCGCGCGAGCCGCCGGTGACGAGTGCTACTTTGCCGCTGAGATCGAACATGAAGAGGAGGCCAAAGAGCCTAATTATCGGCTCGGGCGCCGTGTTTAGCACGTAGCGGGCTACGTCAAAGCGGGAAAATCTTTTCGCGGCCGGAAGGGCTGCGAGAAATCTCGATCGAGCCCCACTCCGCCGCTCTGCGTCACGCCAGATTTAGCCGAGAAACTCGGGAATTTTGGCGATACTGTCCGCGTCGCCGACGCTCAGCACGGCAATGCGCTTGTCGATGCGTTTCACCAGGCCGGCGAGCACCTTGCCCGGGCCGATCTCGAGCGCGTGTGTCACTCCGGCCTCCGCCATGAACGAGATCGTCTGCTCCCACAGCACTGGTCCGTCGATCTGGCGTACGAGCAGGCGCTTGGCTTCTTCTGCGCTCTCGTTCGGCTGGGCGCTGACGTTGGCTACGATAGGGAAGCTCGGTGCTTGCAGGCTGAGGGCGGAGAGCGCGCTCTCGACGGCTCGCGCGGCGGGCGCCATCAACGCGCAATGAAACGGCGCGCTCACCTTGAGCGGAATCGCCTTGAGCTTCTTCGAGCCGGCCAATGCTGCGGCGCGGTCGACCGCTCGCTTGTGTCCGGAGATCACGATTTGACCCGGCGCATTGAAGTTGGCGGGCGAGACGACGTCGCCTTCGGCTGCCTCGGCACACAGCGCCTCTACCGCGGCGCGATCTCCGCCCATGATCGCGGCCATGCCGCCTTCACCTTCGGGGACGGCGTCCTGCATGGCTCGGCCGCGCAGATGCACGGTGCGTAGCGCGTCTTCCAGGGTGAACGCGCCGGCTGCGACCAACGCGCTGTATTCCCCCAGTGAATGACCTGCCGCGAATGCCGGCGCGGGCAGATGGGGATGCGACTTACGAATCGCTGCCAGCGTGGCGATGCTGGTCGCGACGATCGCAGGCTGCGTGTGTTTGGTGAGTGTGAGCTCGGCTTCCGGCCCTTCGAAGCACAAGGCGCGAATCGAGAAGCCGAGCGCGGCGTCTGCTCGTTCGAACACGTCTGAAGCCTCGGGAAACGCGGCGGCGAGCGCGTACCCCATGCCGACGGCTTGCGTGCCTTGACCCGGAAATAACCAAGCTGTTTTCACGCGCAACGCTTAACACGGTCTC
>DATHOI010000332.1:0-3005 GCA_035485095.1 Polyangiaceae bacterium
CGAGCAAGAGCGCCACCGGGATCACCCCGAGTGGATTCTGGCGCGCGACGAACGCCACCAAAATGCCGGTGTAGCCGTAGCCCGCAACCAGCGACGCATTGGCTCGCCCGTGCACTGCCGCGACCTCGACCATGCCTGCCACGCCGGCGGCAGCGCCCGCTAGAAAGCAGGTAAAAACCATGAGCCGCTTCACGCGCAGGCCGCTCAGTAAAGCCGCGCGCAAGTTGCCACCGGTCATCGCCGCTGCAAAGCCGAAGACCGTGCGCTTCATCAAGACCCAACCAGCGAGACAGGCCACGACGCCGTAGAAGAGACCCCAATGCACATCGAGCCCCGGCATCGCTCCGAGCATGTTCACTTCGCCGATGTGACGCGTCGCCGGCTTATTCAAGCTCGACGGGTCGCGAAGCGGGCCTTCCACCAAATGATTCATCAGCGCGATCGCGATGTACGCCAAAAGTAGACTGCTGATGGTCTCGTTTACGCCGCGGTATGCGCGCAGCGCTCCCACGAGCGCGATCCAGACTCCGCCCGCGAAAGCTCCGGCGAGGAGCATCACCGTGAGCACCGTGTAAGGGCTCGAGCTCGACACCGCGAGCCCCGCCACCGCGGCGGCCACACCGCCGACGACGAGCGCGCCCTCGCCGCCAATCACGACTAGACCGAGTTGCGCAGGCAGCGCAGTGCACAGCGCCGTCAGCATCAGCGGCGCCGAGCGTTGCAACGTATTTTGAAACGAGAACCAAGTCCCGAACGCGCCGCGAAACATCGCCGCGTAGACATCCAGCGGGTTGAGCCCGTCACAGGCCAAAAACAGCCCAAAAATGAGCAGTGCGCCGCATAGGGCGCCGAGCGAAATGATGAGCGGCTCCGCCCGCCGTAGCAGGCGTCCGCCGCGCGCGCTCTCGCTTTCGGGGTCGACGAGCGCCTTGGGCGCCAGAGCGCTCGCCCTTGCCGGGCTCGTCGGCACGGGCGAGCTCTCCGTCATTTCAGTGTACCGCGCCTTTCACACCGTCGACCAGGTAGTTCATGCTCTCCAATGCGATGTCGCGTTGACCCTGCTGGGCGCCTGCGGCGATCACCTCTTTGCCCGTGTTGTCTTTGAGCGGGCCCACGTACACGACCATCGTACCGTCGAGGAACTTCTTCTTTGCCTCTTCCGCCTTGGCCTTCGTCGCGTCCGACACCGCCGCTCCGTAAGGCGACATCTTGACGAAGTTCTCCTTGAAGCCGCCGCGCACCAAATGTTCCCACGGCTGGCCCTTTTGGATCTCGTCGATGTACGCCTTGTATACCGTTTCCCAATTCCACTCGGCGCCAGTCAAATATCCCTTGGGGGCGAGCGCGGCTTGGCTCGCATGGTAACCCGTGCTGAAAATGCCGCGGTGCTCGGCCGTCTCGATCACGACCTTCGGTGAATCCACGTGTGCCGTCAGTACGTCCACGCCTTGATCGATCAGGCTATTGGCGGCCTCCGCCTCCTTCACGGGCAAGGACCAATCGCCCGTAAAAATGACGGTCGTCGTCGCCTTCGGGTTCACCGAACGCGCGCCGAGCGTATAGGAGTTGATGTTGCGTAGGACCTGTGGAATCGGCTTGGCCGCGACGAAGCCGAGCTTGTTGGATTTGGTGGTGAGGCCGGCGACGATGCCCGCCACGTACTCCGCCTCGTCGATGTAGCCGAAGTAGCTGCCCACGTTCTTGGGATGCTTGCCTTCTTGGTACAGGCCTCCGCAGTGTAGGAACGTAACCGTCGGGTACTTTTCAGCCATCTTCAAGATGTGCGGATCGAAGTAGCCGAAGGAGGTCGGGAACAGCACCGTGGCGCCGTCCAGATTGATCATGCTCTCCATCGTCTTCTGCACGTCGAGCGTCTCGGGGACGTTTTCTTCTTCCCGAATTTTCACGCCCGGAATGCTGGAAAGTGACTTGGCACCCTCGGCGTGTGCCTGGTTGTAGCCATAATCGGTTTTCGAGCCGACGTAGATGAAACCGACGGTAAAGGGCTTGCCGGCGGGAGCCGTGGTGGCCGCGGCCGACGCGGACGGGGCCGCCGTCGTGTCCTCACTTTTCTTGCTGCAGCTGACGAGTGACGCGGCAGTAACTAGTAATGCAAGGCTAGAAATAAAAGCGCGCCGCGACCGTGATACGCGGCCCGCGGACGAAGTCATGTGCATGCGAACATCCTTCCTCTCTGTCTGTTTCTCGTGCTTTTCGGAGGTGAGTCGTGGTCGAACCGATCGCGGATCGTTTCGCCGCGACACACAGGAAAAAAACGAGGCCCGACGCGCATTTGCACAGCGAGCCCCGTGTTGCATTCAGGTCGGCAGCCTACTTTTGCATCTGGACGCCGAGGA
This sequence comes from Polyangiaceae bacterium, assembly GCA_035485095.1. Classification (GTDB taxonomy): domain Bacteria; phylum Myxococcota_A; class Polyangia; order Polyangiales; family Polyangiaceae; genus PMG-095. The sequence goes on from DATHOI010000332.1 coordinate 2,358, forward strand.
AGATCTGCTGGCTCTTCGGAGACCCCCCTCCGATCGTGTTCACGGCCGAGTTGTGCTCGTAGCCGAGCGCAAAGCGAGTCGAGTAGCTATCGATGACGTAGCCGACCTGCGCGTCGATCGCCGTGCCCGTTTCGGCACCGCTCGCTTTGGGCGTCGATTGCTGGATGCGCACGAGCGGCTGAAATTTGCCGACGCCCGTGTCCGGCGTCAGGTAGCTGGCCAAAGCGAAGTAAGACAGCTTCTTGTCCTGCGAAGTGCCGGTGTAGGAATAAAATGCTCCTTCCACGTCCACCACACCGGAGCCCATGAGGTCCTTCTCGAACAACAGGTCTGCATTCAGCAGCCCGTAGTCGACGTAGACGCCTGAGCCCTTGGTCGTCTCGACCTTCTGGTACTGACCACCCACGCCCAAGGACAAGACGTCTTTTCCATAATACGTGCTGCTGTGGTAGAAGCCCGGCTCCGGACTCAAGAGCGCGAGGTTCAAACGGCCGGAAATCAAGGGCTGAACGACGTCGGCGCCACCGCCGTACAGGTCGTACGCGCCGATGTAGTACTTGAATACGCCGCCGCCGGCCTGACCCCAAATCGTCGCGCCGTCATTGCGACCGGACGGGCCCTCTGAAGGACCTGCGCCGTAAGCTCCCG
>DATHOI010000333.1:0-2141 GCA_035485095.1 Polyangiaceae bacterium
AGCCCATGGCCGGTATCCCTTACCGAAACGCACACGCCCTCCGCCTCGACCACGGTGCCGATGTGTAGTTCGCGGTTGCCGTCCTCAACGTCCCTCATCGACTGGATGGCATTGACGATCAAGTTCAACATCACTTGTTGCAGTTGTACCCGATCGCCTTGGATGCGTGGCAACTCGCCCGCCAATTGCGTGCCCACCGTGACGCCGGTCTTGACCGCTTCGCTGCGGGTTAGGGTGGTCACCTCCAGGATCGCCGCATTGAGGTCGACGATCTCCTTGCGGGCTGGTGCTTTTTTGATGAGAGACCCGATCCGGTCGACGACGTCGCTGGCTCGATCGGTGTCGTCGACAATGCAGGTGAGCGCCTCCTTCACCTCCGGCACTTCGGGTGGGCTTTTCTCTAGAAAATTCAGAGCCGCGCGGGCGTTGTTGCGTGCCGTTGCGATGGGCTGCTTGATTTCATGAGCAATCGAGGCGGTGAGCTGGCCCATGGTAGCGACGCGATTGGCGTGCGCCAGCTCGCTCTGCATCTCGTGGTATTGCCGCTCGCGACGGGTGCTCTCCAAGGCAATGGTGGCTTGCGCAGCGAAGTCCCTGAATAAGGAAATCTGTTTGTCGGTGAACGGCTGCACCTGTTTGCGGCCCAGAGTAATTATCCCGACTATCTCATTGTCTTTGAGCAACGGCACAAACAGGCTCGTTCGAAAACCTGCGTGCACCACCGCCTTCCAGGTATCATCGCGAAGTTCTTCTTCAACTGCTGCGAAGTCGGGGATGTGGGTGGGTAACCTGCTTGTGGCTATTCGACTCAGATGGCCCCCCTTTTCTGCGAGCGCCGGGAATGATGACGCCTGACTAACCAAGAGCGGGTCTCCTCGTATCGCCACGCGACGAAGACCGCTTTCTTCGGAGAGACGCAAGCTGCATACGTCTGCTCGACAGAGACGTGTGGCGCTGTCGAGGATGGCGTCGAAGATGGGCTGCAAGTCGTGCGGCGAGTTCGCAATGGCGTGCAGCACTTCCGAAATGGCCGTCTGTTGCTCGATGAGCTCGGTCACCCGATCTTGCAGCTCAGAAGCGGTCCTTTCTCCGTGAATACTTTCGTTCATTCGGAGCAACTCCTCCAGCCTGGACGGTGAGGGCAGCATAACCGCTCCAGCCGCAGTTCGCGACAGCTCTCACGTTCGGTTGGCCAGGCGACGCGGCGGCGGACACTCCAACGAAATCCTGATCACTTCGGACTGTAGTTTTCCAGTGCACGTCGAAGCGTGGCAATCCCCGTCATCATCTGCTTAGCGGTTCTGGCATCCAAGCCCGACGCGGTCAGGATACAGCCGGGAACGTGCATCGGCGTGGCCACTCGCCCATTTGCCCCGTCCCCCTTCGATTCGTTGCGCGATCCCCCGTTCGGGGGATCGCATAAGCGGCGAGGTCGCACGACCTTGGTTCAGCACAGCGCCGCAATCCGGTAGCAAGCTTGCAGAGCTATATCATGTTGCGCGTCATCATTGTTGCCGTCGCCCTTCTGATCGAGCCGGCGTCAATCGTCGGCGCCGCGACGTCGGGTTGCAGTCAACTCCCCGATCTCTCCACGGCTCGCCTTCGCTGGGCCGCTGTGCGCAAGAGCCGTGTCGACCCGGGTCACAGCGAGGAGAGCTGCCGCTCCTATCGCTCGAATTTCTTCGAGGCGGTGACCACGCGCCAGGCGGCTGCCATCTGCGGAGACGGCGCCGACCGAAGCCGGACACTCGAGCTACTCGACACCGAGATCGAGGCCTTTAACGACCTCATCGCGACGCAGTGCGGTAGCTAAGGGGGGTAGGCGCTCGATCGACACATTAGGAATTTGCAAAATGCGTGTCGTGAATGCTGTCGCACTGGCGGCGATCCTGCTGACAACTGCTGACGACCCATCATGGGCTCAAGATAAGCCGGCGGACGCGATGGCTTCGGTAGCTGTCGGCCCGCAATACGGCACAGCGCATGTTTATGTCGCGCCCGAGGACGTGGACCGCTTTAGCGAAAGTGTCGTCGCAACGTTCGGCGGTACCAGGTCCCAACAAGCCGCGCTGACAATCACCCCGACGCCCAGCAAGGCGATGTGGCGGGCGGTGTTCACGCCGGTCGGCACGTTCTCCGTG
>DATHOI010000334.1:0-3528 GCA_035485095.1 Polyangiaceae bacterium
AACCCGTTCACAGCGCCGCAGCCCCTGCCCGCACGTATGCAGGTCGAAGACCCATACGCGAATCTGGACATCGACGTGTCGCGCGAATATCCGCTCGAGGGCGCGGATTCGTACGGCGCGTTGCCCGACGACCTGCTCGACGAGCCCGAGAAAAGCGAGAGCGCGAGCCCGGCTGCGACACACCCTGCATGAGCGACAATCCCGAAGACAACGTGATGACATTCTGGGAGCACCTCGAGGAGCTCCGCGCGCGGCTCGTGCGCATGATCCTCGCCTTCGTAGTCGGCGGCGGCGTCGCCTGGTACTACAAGGAACAACTGCTGATTTGGCTCACGTTGCCATTCGTCCGCGCCTGGAATGCCGGCCCGCATGAAGGCGGCGCGGCGCTTCATTTCCCCGCTCCCGCCTCGCTCTTCATTTGCTATGTGCGACTCGCCGCCATCGGCGGAGCCGTTTTCGCGCTACCGATCGTGCTCTATCAGATCTGGGCCTTCATCGCGCCGGGCCTGTACTCGCGAGAGAAGCGCTTCGCGGTGCCGTTCGTCGTTTCGTCGTGCGGACTCTTCGCGCTGGGTGGGTACTTCGGTTGGCGCGTCGCTTTTCCGGTCGCGTTTCGCTACCTGCTACATTTCGGCGGTCAGATAAGCCCAGGGCTCGACGTGAAGCCGACCGTGATGGTCAGCGACTACATCGACTTCGTCACGCACATGCTCGTGGCCTTCGGCGTGGCGTTCGAGCTCCCCGTGCTGGCATTCTTTCTCTCGTTCGCGGGGCTCATCACCCACAAGCATTTGATCCACTTCTTTCGCTACTTCGTGGTGGTGGCGTTCATCATTTCTGCCGTGTTGACGCCGCCGGATCCGATGAGCCAATTGCTACTGGCCGTTCCGCTGTGCGGCCTGTACGGCGTGTCGATCGTCGTAGCCTGGGTTTTCTCGCGCAAACCCCAGCCCTCGAGCTAAGAGCCGGTCCTAGAACCCTGGACCGAGTTCGCCGAAGAGGCGCGAGCAGCCCAAGGCGCGACGACGCGGCGTACTTGAAAAGTACGGTGAGGAGGCGCAACTCGGGAATGCGACCGCGGATCTGAAGGCGAGCGACGGGAGGGATTTTAGGACTGGGTCCAAGCGGCCGGCCGCGTGCCGCTATTCTTCCCGAGCGTACGGCTCGCCCCGCTGCAGCGTCATCGCGCGGTACAATTGCTCGAACAAGACCACGCGCGCCAGCCGATGAGGCAGCGTGAAGCTCGACAGGCTGAGTCGCAGATCAGCGCTGGCGGACAGCGCCTTGGGAATGCCTTCTGCGCCGCCGATCAGGAACGCGACTAGACCCTTGCCGCGCGAGCCCCAACGCTCGAGCCGCACGGCGAGCTCACTGCTCGTGATGCGCTCGCCGTCCACCTCGAGCGCGACGACGAATGCTCCTTCCGGAACGGCCTTCGCGAGGGCCGCAGCGTCGCGCGCCTCGATTTCCTCACAACGGACATAGCGCGAAAGGCGCCCCAGGTAGTCGTTGGCTACGGCGCGTAGCTCTCGCTCCTTGATGCGTCCTTCGGCAACGACGACTAACTTCACCCGGCGCCGGGCGCGGAATCGGGCACGCGCAAACGGCGCGCGTCCATCCACAAGCCATCGATATCGTAGAGCGTGCGAGTGTCAGCCGAGAAAACGTGCACTACGATATCGACGAAATCGATCAAGACCCACTGACCGCGCGGCAGCCCTTCGACCGAAATCGCTTGCCAACCAAGCTTCGAAAGAGCGCCGTCGACGCCCTCCGCGATACTCGCAACGTGGCGGTCGCTCTGTCCCGTCATTAGTACGAGGAAATCCGCGTAGTCGACTTTGCCGGTCACATCGATGATTTCGACGTCGATCGCCTTCTTGTCCAAACCAGCGCCGGCCGCCGCGAGCGCCATCTTCTGCGCGTCTTGCGACGGACCGAGGGGCGCGCGGGGGGGAGTGCTGCGCGGTGGACTCGTAGCTCGAACGGGCTTCTTCAATACCTTACTAGCCTTTTTCTTCACTGCTTGGAGTCCTCGGAAAGCTCAGTTTACCTTACGCCCGCATCCTGCGAAAGCTCCGGCCCTGGTGGTGCGCTCGCTGGACCTGCGTCAGCGCTCACCCCGGCATCTGCGGCGCTCGGGGGTGCCCAAGGAGCGATCACCGGCGGCTCGTATTCGGGCGGAGGGGTTCCAGGAGCTAGCCGATAGGCCGAACACGCGCCGGCTGCGAGCGCCAAGATGCTGATCACACGCCTGAGCCTCACAGCGCCACTCCTCCTGCGTCGGGATCGGGAGTCGCAACGCCGCTGTCGGGGTCGGTCCCGCCATCGGCATCCTGCTCGGGGTCGTCCTGCTCGTCCGGGTCACCGCTACCGATCTCGGTCGGTGCCGGCGGCGCGGCGTCCGTGCCCGCTGCCCGCGCCCCACGAGCCCCCGGGGGCGCAACCACGAGCTCGAAGCGAGCGGGCGCCGGCGCCGGTTCCACGGCTTGCGAACGACAAGCGGACAGGCCAAGCAGCAGCAGCGACATCGACGACGAGAGCCTCATAGCCAACGCTCCTGATCGACGGAGCGCAATGTTTGCAGCAGATCATGCGCCGGCCGGTATCCAAAAGCGGCGCGTGCCCTGCCGTCGTCGACCATGCAGACGTAACGAATGAAATCGAGCTCGGGCGCCGGAAACGACGTCACTCGCCACTTGAACAAGCGATCCACGGCCGCACGGGCCATCGCGTGAGGTACCCCGACCGTGCTCCGATCCAGCAGCGACAGCGCGCGCGACAGAGAGACCGGCGGCGGACCGCCGATGTTGAAGATGCCGCGTACCCCTGGGGCGAGCGCCGAGCGCAGCGCTTGCACAACGTCGTCCTGGTGAACGACCTGCATCATCGGATCGAAGCCGAGCAGAGTCGGGACTACCTTGAGGCGCAGATAGTTGCTCGGTGCGTTTCGCACCGTGCCGAGGATATGTGACGGTCGCAAGATCACCGCTTCCGTGTGCTGATAGCGCCATAAATAGGACTGAGCGGCTTGATCGAGTCCCACCAGGTCTCGAATGTCGCTGAACGGTCCGGCACCGAGCAGCGGCGCCTCCTCGTTCAAGAATTGCGGATTGTCGGGGCGCGGCCCGTACACGTTGGCGCTCGACAACAGCACCACCTTCGGTACGCCATAGCGCTCCGCATATTCCAACAAGCGCTGGAACGCGACGACGTTCCAGGAGTGGTGTTCCTCCGCGCTGTCACGTGGGTTGTGCATCACCCCCAAGTGCACGAGCGCGCGCACACCACCTGACCGAAAAATGTCCTTCGCGCGTTTGCTGCGCAGATCGATCTCGTGGTGCTCGATATCGGGCGGGCGATCGGGGAAGGCTCGCCGGTCAAGGCCAATCACCCTCGCCTCGCGATGTAGCAAGCGCGATAAGCGGCGGCCAAGCCTGCCACAAATGCCCGTGATGACGATGGCGCGGTCGTCTGCAGTGTCCCCCACCAACATCAAAGAAACACGCTCCGTCGCGCCGAGAGTCC
>DATHOI010000335.1:0-7193 GCA_035485095.1 Polyangiaceae bacterium
GCCAGGAAAATCGGTCTCGATACCGAGTTCGAGGGCGAGCTGTTTGCATCGAGCAAGCTCTGGACCATCCCCTGCCAAGGTTAGGTGCAGGGGGCGCCCCAGAATGCGCTGGCAGCGTGCAGTGGCCTGTACCGCTTTCACGCCCCCTTTGCCCGACGTAAGGCGACCCAGAAAAAGCACGCGACTACGGGACTGGCGCGTCGCGGGAGGTGTCGGATCCGGCGCGAACGCTGCCGGTGGCGGTATCACGTGCACGTCGCTGTCGGGAACTCCATGCTGGACGTATACCTGGCGCATGTATTCGCTGGCCACCACTAGCCCTGCTAGCCCTCTGAGCACGTTCGATCGGACGCGTTGCTTCGAATAGAGTTGCAGTAGCGGGATTGGATTTCGAGAACCGCACCCCCTCAGATAATTTATCGGCAAGCACGCAGGCCCGAAGCGGCGGGTGCATATCTGGCGTTGCGGAATGCGATGGACGCGCCAACCCGTTGCGCATGTCGCGTAAAACGCATGTGCAAACAGGACCGCCCGGAACCGCTGCGTTAGAACGAGATCGAGCATCTCATCCTCCAAAGCATGGAGGAAGACGACGTCGGGACGGAAGGCTGCAAGCTCGTCCAGAAACACCGAGCGGGAAGTAGCTTGGAGATTCCAACGTACGAGTGGTTCGACTGCCAGGGCCACGGCCCGATCGGGATCAGTGGACGCCCGCTCGAAGGCGAACGCGACCTGGTGGCCGCGCTCTACCAGCGCCGCCAAGAGCCAGGTGAGGTAGGTCTCTGCGCCGCCAACCAAGCCCTGATTGGCTCCTACGATTGCAATACGCACGACCTGGACCTTGCCACGAAGACCGTTCCGGTACGAGCGAATGCCTCGACTGCATCACGTTGGCCGATGGCCCGGCTCTGGCGCTGTTTGCTTTTTGATGTTGTCTCGAGCGTTGCCCCCGGTCGTTTGACCGTCCGGATGCTGCCCTGTACGGTCGCGCCCGCCGTGGCAACGCATAAGAGAAGACGCTTACGCACAGGCAAGCCCGCGCGGGAATTCGTGACAGGCGTACGATGAGCACCGTCGGCGCGAAGACCGGTGAGCACTTTGCCGCAGTCGACGGGCTCCGGGGGATCGCATGTCTCGCTGTCGTTGCACACCACTGCTACATGCACTGTGGACGATATCAGTGGCCTGTAATCAGGCTTGGTGGGCAAACGACCGCGCTGTCACGAGTTCTTTTCTACGGCAACGGTGGAGTCGAGCTGTTCTTCGTCGTGAGCGGGTTCTGTCTCGCTTACCCGCTTTGTAGCCGTCCCGATGCTGAATCCTGGCAGCGATGGTTCTTGAAGCGAGCGTACCGCATCTTGCCGCCGTACTACGCTTCAGCGTTGCTGTTCTGGGGGATGGCTGTGGTGCTGCGCAAGCATCCATTTTCACTGTTTGGAATGCTCAGCCCTCCTGCGTCAGCTGCCCCAATCAGAGAGCTCTTCGTTTGCCTAACCCTGCTCAACGTCTACTTCAATCCCTCTTATTGGACGCTCGTTCTCGAAGCGCGCTGGTATTTGCTGTTCCCGCTGCTGACAACGCTATGGCGCCGAGCAGGGACCGTGTTGCTGCTGGTCGCCTGCTTTTTGGCATGTGCTGCTGGCCTGTGGTTGTCGACCTCCTCACCGCGCTTCGTTTTGTTGACTGCGAATGTGATGGTCTTTCTGCCTATCTTCGGGTCGGGCATGGTCATCGCGCGATGGACCGCCAATCAACGCACGCCTCGGTGGCTCTTACGAAGCGGCCCGTTGGGGTTATTGGCATCAGTTCTGTTGGTTGCCTTTACCGTCCCGTCGGATGGCAGTACGGGTCTGATCCCGCTCGTGATTCCCTGGGGCTTCGTTGCATTCTTTGCGTTGTTGTCGGTGTTGCACAGTCCGCGCTTGTCGGCCGTTGCACGCACACCTGTTCTGGTCGGTGTTGGCACGTTTTCGTACAGTCTCTATCTGATTCACGAGCCCATCGTGCACCTAGCGTACGCGATGCTCAGACAACGCCAACTCACGCCCGTCGAACAGTTCCTCGTTTACGAATGCGGGGTCTTGCCATTCAGCGTAGGCCTTGGCTACGTCTTCTATCGCTTGGTCGAGCGCCCGCTGGTGCAAGGCGGTCGTCGCGTGTTCAAGCGAGCGCCAGTCCCTGCTCCAGTGCAGCCGTTGCCGTTAGAAGCGAATACGGACCGCTGAGGTATCGCTGACAATGGGACCTCATTCAGGCGCTTCGGCCCCGCCAGCTATTGCGAGCCTCGTGAAGCCGGCGAGCCAGCAAGTAGGCACGTGCGCCGAGCGGGGCCGGCGCACGGACTGCTAGGGCCTGCGCGAGCAAAGTCGGATCGGTCCAGCTGTGCGGGTAGTACCGAGAACGCATGATTTCTGCGGCGCGCGCCTGCTCGCCGGCTCGGAGCAAGCGGTCTACGGCGCTGCGCGTGAGGGCGGCCATGAATGTGCGCTTGGTATCTTCAACCGCACTTGGAACCGCGATTGGTTCCAAATACCTTACCAATCGTTCAGAGAACAAACCGCTGGCGGTCGAAGAGCCGGCGTGTGTTCGAAACTCCGTTAGGTAGCCGGGCTCGTGATCGAAGCGCGCGCCTTCGGCCGCCAGCCGTGCAAAAAGCTCGATCTCCGGAGTATTCAAGTCGGTCTTGATGCCGAGCCGCTTGATGGCATCCGAACGAACCAAAGCGGAGCTCATCGGCACCGAGTTGCTCCAAACGCAGCGGGCGGCGTGCTCCACTTTGCCGCGGGCGAGTAGATGCCGCCCGTACCGCACCGTCCACTCACGCGATTCCTCGTCGAGCCTGGAGCCATGCTCGTCGATCACGTAGTGATTCGAGAACAAGACGGTCGAATCGGGGGCCGCGACGCTCAGCAGAACCTCGCAAAACGGCGGCAGAAGGCGGTCGTCATCGCCTTGAATCACCACCCATTCGCCCCGCGCCGCCGACACGCATTCGTTCCAATTTCCACCCAGGCCCAGGTTTTTCTCGTTCCGTCGATAGCGCACGCGTGAGTCTGCTTGCACCGCACCCTCGGACCAGCGCTTGATTTCCGCGGAGTCGCCGTCGTCACTGATGAGAACTTCAATGTTCCGCAACGACTGCGCTTGCGCGGCGGCAACCGCCTCCTTCAGGTAATGAAGGCGCCGAAAGGTCGGAAGGCAGATGGTCACCGCCGGAGTCACGTATCCGAAGCCTAGCATTGGCGTTTACGATCGGTCACCGACGACTGACGGAAGCTCGGGTCACACCTTCGCTGACGCTGCCCCGATTGGGGACACTCGGAGCAACAGTGCTTTGGATTCAGCGCGTTGCGGGACGCTGCGGCTTCCGCGATGCTTCTGGAGCTTGTTGCAAGGCGTTTTCCGCGGTAGCTAGGTCGCCGTGGTCGAAGCCGCAACGAGAATTCGGGGCCAACAAAGCACGGTCGCCGAGGCTGAACGAGCAGCGGCCTCGACCAGGTGGCTCGTTGGCTTCGTATTGCTGCACCTCTCGTGTCAACTGTTGCTCCTGATTCCGGCGCTCTCGGGCGTCCGGGTCGTCGTTCGGATGGCCGCCTTCGGTGTGAGTCTGGCTTTTCTCCTGCTCATTCCGAGCACGCGCGCCTGGCGGACGCCGCTCAGGACGTGCGCGCTCTGCATCGTGGCGTTGCTCGGCCTCGAGTTTTTTCACCCCGACGGCAGCGGATTGCTGGCGGCTCTTGCGTCCATCATGCTGAACTTGGCCGTCTTGGCTCCGATCTTCTGGGTGCCGAGGACCGGCACGACCGCGGCGACTCTGCAGCGCCTCGTCACGCTCTTTTGGCTCTTCTACACAATCAGCGCCTGCCTCGGCGTGCTCCAAGCCTATTTTCCTGGCCGCTTTCAGCCGCCGCTTTCGGCGGTGCTCGCGGCGAACGGGCAGGACCGTTTGGGGGCGCTCGAGATCAGCCTCGCCTCAGGCGAGCGAGTGTTTCGCCCGATGGGGCTGACGGATAGCCCGGGCGGCGCTGCTTTTGCAGGCCTCTATTCCGTGCTCTTGGGGACGGGCATGATCTTGTTGCCGAAGCCTCCTTTTTGGGGAGCGCGTGTGATCGCGGTCGGAAGCATGGTCGCCGGCATGATGTGCTTGTACCTTTGCCAAATCAGGTCGCTCGTGGTGATGGCAGGAGTTTGCGTAGTTACACTACTTGCTCTTTTGCTGATCAGCGGCCGGATTTCGAGGCTCGTTGGCGTGCTCGCGGCGGTCGGCGCGGTCATTCCCAGCGCGTTTGCCTTGGCCTTCGCAATTGGCGGCAAGGCGATGACGGAACGACTCACGACGCTCGTCGAAGCCGACCCTGGAACTGTCTACTACGCCAACCGCGGTCGCTTTTTCGAGGCGACGATCAACCGTTACCTGCCGCTCTATCCGCTCGGCGCGGGTCTGGGTCGCTGGGGAATGGTGCACGCCTACTTCGGCAATGCTGCGGACCCGCTCTGGGTGGAAATACAATGGACCGCCTGGCTCTTCGATGGGGGTGTCGCCATGATCTGCCTTTACATGACGGCAATTTTCATTGCGTCCTGGGCATGCCTGAAAATTGCGTTGGGCCGCATCGGCAGCACTGAGCCGTCGCTGAGCCTCTGGGGGGCCGTGCTGGTCGCATACAATGTCGGCGGTGTCGCGATTTGCTTCAACTACGCCCTTTTTGGCGGGACGGGCGGCGTGGAGTTCTGGCTGCTCAACATGGCCGTAATCTGCGCGGCTCAGAATACTGAGCGCGGCGATCTTCGAAGCAAGCTTGCATAGAGCTCGAGGTGCGCGTCGACGACTTTGTCGACGTGGAATTCCGCGAGCACTCGACGCTCGGCGGCTCTGCCCAACGAGAGCGCGTACGGCTCGTCCTCCAGCAGCGTCTTCATTGCAGCGGCCAGCGCCTGCGGATCGCTCGGTGGGACGATCAAGCCCGTGATGCCGTGCTGGTTGACGTATGGCACGCCAGATTTGAGATCCGTGGAGATCACCGGCCGCCCCGCCGCCATTGCCTCGAGTTGCACCATACCAAAGGCTTCGCTCGGCGCGACCGAAGGGAGCACCAGAAAGCGCGCGCACTTGTAGAGAGAGCGCAGACGGTCGTCGGGGACCGCTCCCAGGAATTTGACGCGCTCCGTGATTCCGAGCCGAGCGGCTTGTTCAACGAGCCGAGCCTCCAGCGGTCCGACTCCGACGATGGCCAGGTGCGTTCGATCGGTGACGCGCAGCGCCTCGAGCAGCACATCAACGCCCTTGTAGTACACGAGTCGACCTACGAAGAGCACGAGTGGCTCTGCTTGCCACTCAGTCGGCAGTTGAGCATCCCAAAGTGATGGCGCATTGGCATAGGGCAAGGCGTCGATGGGAAAATGAATGACGTGACAGTTTGCTTCGAACCTGCGCAGCGCGGGCGAGTACTCGATGTGCTTCGGCGTAGCGGCGACTAGCGCGGCCGCACGACGATAGAGCAACGACTGTGCGACCGTGGCGGGCGCGCCGAGTATGCGTTGCTTCACGATGTCACTGTGGTGGCTGACGACTACCGGTTCTGGGCGGCCTGCGGCCAACACTGCCAGAGCCCCGACTGGGTTTGGCGTATGGAAATGCAATACGTCGAAAGGCAGACGGCGCAGCGTCGGCACGAGGCGCAAATTCAGGGGCTGCGAGTTGAGCTCTGCAGTTCTTCCGAGGCGCAGTACGCGCACCCCGTCGATCCGCTCGTCGACGGTGGAAGGGTTGTCATTCGAAACGACGGCCGTGACATCGACCCCGCGGTCCGCGAGCCCGCGACAGAGTTGCTCGACGACCGTTTCGATGCCTCCTCGATATGGGGGGTAGTATTTGCCGACGTGTAGAACGTGCATCCGAACTTCGCGGCGCGACTCGGTCGCGCAACACGCCGCGTTTTGCCCGAATTTTGGCGTGTCCGCAAGCGCCTCACGAATGTGACCAACAGGACGCTGCGCAGCACCATCATTTTTCGATGCGCCAGCCTCCGGCCTTGATACGGTCGCTGTCGATTCATGCCGAGCGCACTCAACGTCCTTCACGTCTATAGCGGTAACCTATTCGGTGGGGTCGAGCGCATGCTGATCTCGCTCGCTGCACTCGATGCCCCAGAGTTCAGTCATCACTTCGCGCTCTGCTTCGAAGGGAAATTATCGCACGCGCTGCAGGCCGAGGGCGTACCCGTGAACTTTCTTGGGCCGGTACGCCTACGCAAGCCGTTGGGTGTCCTGCGTGCTCGCACAGCGCTCGGCAGCTTGCTCCGCACTCGCGACTTCGACGCTATCGTCTGCCACGGCATCTGGTCGTACTGCATTTTTGCCTCGGCCGTCGCTCGAGCCGGGCGGGCCCCAATCCTGTATTTGCACGACATTCCCGATCCGGAAAATTGGTTCTATCGCTGGGCGTGGCGCAAGCCTCCGGCCTTGTGCATTGCCAACAGTGCGTACACCGCGAAGTTGCTGACGAGCATGCGCTTGCCGGTACCCGTCCGAATCGTGCACCCGTTGGTGAACCCGCCGCCGGCTAGCGATCCGGGCGTGGTTCGCGAATTGAGAGCGCAGTGGGGTGCCGAGCTGCAAGACTTGATCATCTTACAAGCCAGTCGCCTCGATTCGTGGAAGGGACATCGGAACCTGCTCGAAGCTCTGGGAGCAATGCGCGACGTTCCGGGCTGGCGTTGCTGGATTGCCGGTGCACCTCAGCGGCCCGGGGAGGAAAGCTACAAGCGAGAGCTCGTGCGCCTGATCGATTCGTTGGGCATCGTGGGGCGCGTCGCTTTCATCGGCCATCGAGACGACATGGAGACGGTGCTCGCGGCGTGCGATGTTTATTGCCAGCCAAACGAGACCCCGGAACCATTCGGTATGGTGTTCGTCGAAGCGTTGTACGCCGGCAAGCCCGTCCTGGGCAGCGCGCTCGGCGGCGCCCTGGAGATCGTGACCCCAGACTGCGGCGTTCTGTGCGCGCCGGGCGTTGAGCTGCTGACGGCTGCGTTGAAGCGTCTCTTGGACGACAATGGGCTTCGCAACCAGATGTCGAAAGCCGGTCCCGCACGGGCGGCAGCACTGTGTGGCCCCGAACAGTTCCGCTCACGGTTTCGCGAGGCCCTCGAAGGTGACCGTGTACGGGTTTGATCAAGCGTTCCAGTCCGCGC
>DATHOI010000336.1:0-4465 GCA_035485095.1 Polyangiaceae bacterium
GTCGCTGGTTTCGATGCTGCGCACGACCTGCGGCTGGTACAACGTGCCCCCGTTGGCCAGCGCAGCGTAGGACAACGCCAACTGCAAGACAGAGACGGTGGTCGCACCCTGCCCGATCGCGGAGAGCAGAGTAAAGCCGCCGCGAAACGCCTCTTTGTAGCGGCGTGTGTACCAACTACGGGTGGGCATACGGCCGCGCGCCTCGGGGTTGACGCCAATGCCCGTCTTCACGCCGAAGCCGAAATCGAGACCGATCGACGCCAAGCGATCGATGCTCAAACGTGAGCCGAGCTCGTAGAAGTAAGTGTTGCACGACTGCACGATCGCAGAATGCAGGTTCACCTTGCGATGCACGCCGGTACAACGGAAGAAGCGCTTGCCGTATTCGAACCCGCCGTGACAATCGACCTCACGATCCGGATCAGTGAGGCGATCGGCGAGCGCTGCCAAGGCCGTGAAGGGTTTGTAAGTCGAGCCCGGCGGATACGCAGCGGAGATGGTCTTGTCCATCGTCGGCTTCAGCGGGTCGGAGTTCAAACGTCGAAACGCCTCACGCACGGCAGCGACGCCATTGCCGCCCGAGATCACGTTCGGGTCGAAGCTCGGCTTCGAGAGCGCTGCTAGCAAGCGGCCAGTGCGCACGTCGACGACGACGACCGCGCCCGCGAGCTGCCCCCGCATGCCCTTGTCGATGGACGACACCAGGTCGATGTCCAAGGTCAGCGAAATGTCGCGGCCCGGAATCGGCTCGAGCCGGCGCGGCTCTTCCAGATACTTGGCGTCGATCTCAGCGCTACTTTCGCGACGCGCAATGCCGCGCACGATTTTGCGCCAACCGCGCTGCCCGCGCAGGTAGCTCTCCCAGCGGCGCTCGATACCGATGGCGCCGATGTGGTCGCCAGCGCGATAGCCGCGCTCGTCCAAGCGCTCGAGCGCCTCGGCGTCCACCTCTTGCATATAACCGACCACGTGAGCGCCGAGCTCGCCGTATGGGTAGTAGCGCACCGGATTCGGCGTGACTTCGACGCCGTCGAGCTCCTTCTCGTGCGTCTCGAGAAACGCGACCACGTCGCGGTCTACGTCGACCTTGAGTAAGATCTGTTGGCCGCGCCGCTTGTCCTCCTTGGGCAGCGCCTTGATGTCCTGAATCTTCTTCTCGATCGCGGCGCGCTCGAAGTCCTCGAGTTGCACCACTTTCAGCACACGCGGCCAGGTGGTCGCCAGATCGATGACGGCCGGAGTGATGTGAACGCTGTACGACGGCCGGTTGGCCGCGAGCACGCGCCCGAACGTGTCGCGGATCACGCCGCGCGTCGTCGCGAGCGAGCGCTCGCGCACGATATTCTTGCGCGCCTGCGCTCGGTGCACCTCTCCCTCGACGAGCTGGAGCTGCGCCAACCGGCCGATCAACGTACCGAAGGCGGCGATCGCAACCAGCACCAACCAGCGGTAGCGCTGCCGAAATTCGCCGACGTCCGAGCGCTGAACTAACACCCGCGCCTCATGTCATCGCCTCTGGCGCACGCGCCTGCGGCCCGCCTTGCCGCAGGCGTTGAGCAAGACGGAACAGCAGTGGCGCGCACAGCGCCGTGGCCGCCGCATGCGGCAGAACAATCGTGGCCAGCTCGATGGGTCGGCGATTGTCGCTACCGAACACGGCGAGCAATACCAAGATCACCGCGCTCTGCACGAGCGCAAAAATGAACGCGAGCGACATTCGGGTGAGCACGGTCTGAGCCGTGAGCCTGACGCCAGCAACGCGCGAGAGCCACCAAATCATCACGTAAACGAAGGTGAACAGCCCGACCGGCGCCGCCGCGAGCAAGTCTTGCGCGTAACCGATGGCAAAGGCCAGACCCGCGCCGCGCGGCATCGACGGCTCGTGAACCCCCAAAAAAATCACGAGCGGCAAGGCCAGGCTCGGCGTGACACCGTGCACCCAATGGGCACCGACGATCGCGCCGATTGGCCCGAGCACCCGGTACAGATTCGACTGCACCAGAATCAAGAGCGCAGCGACGGCAAAGAACCCGAGGTTGCGCATGGTCCACTCAGTGCTGAGCGCGCGCCTTCTTCGACGCCGTGGTGCCAGCGCCCGACTCGCACTCTTTGGAGTCGGTCAAGATGATGAGCACCTCTTCGAGCCGAGAGAAATCGACGGTTGGTTCGGCTTCTACCGATTGATAGATACCGAAATTTCGTTTTTCGACCTTCTTTACCCGAGCCACGGGAATGCCGCGCGGAAAGCGACAACCGACGCCGCTGGTCACGAACACGTCGCCGACTTCGACGTCGTCGGTGCGCTGTACGTATTCGACGCGCGCGAGGTAGCGTTGGCGATCGCCGACTCCGCGCACGAACCCGCGTGCTCCCGTGCGTTCGACCATCACGTCGACGCCGAAGCCGCTGTCCACCGTCAGCTGCACGTCCACTTTTTCACCCGCGACGCGCAACACCGTGCCGACGGTGCCATCCACCGAGATGACCGGCATGTCGGGGCGGATGGCGGCGCTCTTCGTGTCGACGGTCAAGTGCGCGACACGGAAATATTCAGTCGTGTCTTTGCCCACGACGACCGCGCTGACCAGCTCCTGGGAGATCGTGTCGCGCAGGCCGAGCAAGCGACGGAGCCGCCGATTGTCTGCCTCCGTACGCTCGAGATCGCTGACTTTGCCGCGCAAATTCGCATTCTCGTAGGCCAAGCGGTTGTTGTCTGATTTGACGTCGACGAGATACACGTAGTCACCGACGAGGCCGGAGACGCCACGCGCCAACAACGCAGCGAAGTATTGGAATGGCGCCGCGACGTGTAAAAGCGCGCGATCGAGCGCGTTCGTATCCTCAGGGCGACGAATGCTCGAACGCAGGAAGAAGAACGGCAGCGCCAAAAGCAGCACTACGATGACGATATCGCGATAGTGCTTGAACGAGCCCACGCGACCTCAGCTATCACCCGATGGTGACTTCCCTGAGAAGCTCGATGTGATCCAACGCCTTGCCGCTGCCGAGCACGACGCAGCTGATCGGATCGTCGCTGACCATCACGGGCAGCCCCGTCTCTTCACGAAGCAGCACGTCGATGTTTTTCAGCAACGCGCCGCCGCCGGTCAATACGATGCCCTTATCGACGATGTCTGCCGCCAGCTCCGGCGGGGTGCGTTCGAGCGCCAGCAGCACGGCCTCGACGATGGCATTGATGGGCTCCGCGAGCGCCTCACGCACTTCATCGGAGTTGACGATGACGGTCTTCGGAATACCGGCGACCATGTCGCGGCCTTTGACCTCCATCGTCAATTGCGGCTCGATCGGGTAAGCGTTGCCGATCGTGATTTTGATGCGTTCAGCGGTTTGCTCGCCGATCGCAAGGTTATATTTGCGCTTCATGTAAGCGACGATGGCGTCATCCATCTTGTCGCCACCCACGCGTACGCTTTGCGAGTAGACGATACCCGCCAAGGAAATCACCGCGACCTCGGTCGTACCGCCGCCGATGTCCACGACCATATTGCCGCTCGGTTCGGTGATCGGGAGACCGGCGCCGATCGCGGCCGCCATCGGCTCTTCGATCAAATAGACTTCACGTGCGCCGGCGCTCTCCGCGCTCTCTTTCACCGCGCGCTTCTCGACTTCGGTGATTCCGAAGGGCACGCAGATGATGATGCGCGGCTTGACGAGCGTGCGCCGATTGTGCGCGCGAGCGATGAAGTAGCGCAGCATGGCCTCGGTGATCTCGAAGTCTGCGATCACGCCGTCGCGCAGCGGTCGAATCGCAACGATGTTCCCCGGTGTCCGCCCGAGCATCTCTTTGGCCTCACGGCCGACATTGAGCACACGCTTCACGCCGTTCGCGTCGCGCGCCACAGCGACGACGGAAGGCTCACAGCTCACGATGCCTTTGCCTTTGACATAGATGAGCGTCGTCGCCGTGCCGAGGTCGATGGCAAGGTCGTTCGAGAACAGGCCGTAGAGCCAGTCGAAAATCATCGCTGTTTTCTGCTCGTCTGATTCAGCGAGCCGGTGCCGGCCGGCGGAGATAGCTGCGTGCCGGCCGAAACCGGGCGAAAATTGGAGTCCCGTCCTAGCACGAGGCGTCGAACCGGCGCAATCCGAGCCGGACCCAAAAACGGCCCACTTGGAAACACGCCGAGACCTACGCGGAAAATGCCGCGAGAATCAGCACTTACGCGCGGGTCTCCAGGCATTGCTGGAGCCAAGAAGAAAACCCGAGACCAGCGCCGCCGGAGCGGTCAGTCGTCGTCGTCCAAATCGTCGACGAGGTTCTTCCAGGAACCGCCGCCACCGCGCTCACCCTTTTTGGGTTCTTCGGTTCCGGCGCCGCCCTTCTTCTTCTTCTTTTTCTTGTCGTCCCAATCCGAGGCCCCGCCACCACCACCGGGTGCAGGACGCGCGCGGCGGCCCTCAGCGGGTCGCGCCGAGATGTCCATTCCAGGAGGTGCCATGGGCG
>DATHOI010000337.1:0-4055 GCA_035485095.1 Polyangiaceae bacterium
ACGGTTACCTGCGCAAGGAAGCGGCTGCGGCCACGGTCGCCGAGCGTCTGCGGGAGGTATTGCGGCCGCGCGCGCGCGTCGAGCAGCGCATCGTCGCGGGCGGAGATGCGCGAGGGCGTCTCGATGGATTGACGCCGCGGCTCATCCTTGAGCTCGCAAGTGGTGGTCAGCGCGACGTGCGCGTCAGCATCCGCGACGCAGTGTACTTGTACGAGGTGCAAATACGTCGTGGGCGGCTTTGTTCGGCGACGCGCAGCACCGCCGCGGGGAGCTTCGAGCGCGGCGAAGCCGTGCTCGCCGCGCTGCTCGGGGTGAGCGCAGGCAGGTTCGTCGTCGAGCCGGATGTCTCGCCATTGCGCGGGGATTTCGATGGTACGCCGGCGGAAATCCTCAAGGCACCGATCGAGCGGGCCCGGAGTGCACTCAATTCGATTTCTGCCGAAGCGCTCGTCGGCGTGACGCGTGTGCAAATTGCCGGACCGATTATGGAGGGCTACCTCGCCTGCACACCGGAGCCGGCTCGCGGACTCTTGCAAAGGATCATGGCAGGCGCGTCGCCTCGTGACTTGATCACCTCCGGTTCGGTGGCTCCGCGATTGCTCGAAGCCGTGTTGTCCGATGCGGCACGCCGCGGGGCGATCACGAACATCGAGCGCACCGGGAGCGAACCGTCTCCGCCTCGGGGCTCGAGTCCACCGGGGCTTGCGCCGCGGATCGAAGCGGTCGCCCAGCCTAGCGCTGCGCGAGAGGTTCCGAGTGCCGCGCCTCCAGCAGTACTGGCAAGACCGCCGGAAACCTCGGAAGAAGATGCGGGTTGGTTCTCTTTTCAGCTCGAATCAGGGGTACCAGCGCCAGTTGGAACTTCAGAGCAGCCTCCCAGATCTCCTCCGCCGCTCGAAGCGGCGCCAAGGGTCGCTGCAACATCGGTTGAGCTGCCGGCTGCTGAAGCGGCACCTGTCGTGCTCCTTGCAAACGAGAGCAAGGCACTTCCCTTCAGTGCTGAAGTGACGCCATCGGTCGATCGCCTCTGGGATACGATCACCGAGGGCGCTTTCTCCGACCCCGGCACGCTGCAAGGAGTGGGCGCTTTGCCGGATGTCGCAGCGACGAAGCAGACGCCAGCGCCCGCGGTCCCGCTGCCGTCTCCGTCCCCGATCCCGAAACCGGCGCTGTCACCGACGCCAGCGCCGAGCCCAAACGGTCCGCGCGTCAACGCGCCGCGCCCGACCAGCTCGACCGCGAAAAATGCTGAAAACCCCGACGCTCCCGATGCTTTGGCCAGTGCGCTGACCGAGGACTCGGCGGAGCCCGCTCGCGTGCGACCGGTCGGGGCGACACAGGTCATGGCGGCCGTGTCGCTGCCTTCTGATACGCCGGCTGCGGCGGCATTGGAAGCGCCAGCTGAGCAGGACACCTCATCGAGCACTCGCTCCGAGCCACTGCGCACCACATTGACCTCGCAGGGCGAGACGAAGGCTGCGGAGCCCGCGCGTACACCCAAGTCAGAACCGCGCTCGCGTCCGGTCGAAGTCCTGCGTGTCCCTGTCGCGCGAGCTACGCCGACCGTGAAGCAAGGCAAGAGCGGTTCCCGCGGTTGGTTCGTGACGCTGCTGCTGGCGTTTGCCGTGTCGTACGGTTTGGTTAGCTACTTCAAGGCAGACGTGATCGATTTCTTCGCAAGTCGTTCACCGAGCCCGCTCCCTGCCTCGTCCCGATGAATCGTCCAACGGCTGGGCAGACCCGCAAAATGCGGCATTTTGTGGCTAGCCTGTTGTTCCTCATCGGAGCTTGCAAACGTCATGAATCGACTGCCGCGCCAACGCTGCCGCTGACGCCGAGCGCGGCCGAGCCAGTTCTGCCAGCCGTCGCGACGCTCGCTGCGACGGCGCCGGATGAGCACGATCGCTTCGACATAATCGGCAACCTGTCGTGGTGTGAGGTCGATCACCAAGGTCTAGTGCTCGATTTGGGAAGCCCCGCAGCGGCGGCGTATCGAGGCTTTGGCGGCGAGCGCTCAGAGGATGCCGAGGACGTCGAGCGCGACGGACAGACCTTCGTGCGCGCGTACGGTCGAGCGCTCCACTACGACTTTTGGCTCGATGAGCCGCGTTCCGGCACGAGGGTGAGCTTGCGCGTATACGGCGGCGCCGCAAAGTGGCTCGGACTCACGATCGACGATAAGCGCGTCGGATCGGTCAAGCTGACGCAGGGCGAAACGAAGGTCCTGGCGCTGCCGGCGCTCGCGGCTGAGCTCGGGCGCGGGCATCACCGGGCAAAACTGTCATTTTCCGGGGCGGGCCGCGGCCAACGTCAAGTTCAAGCCGAGATCGATTGGCTCCGAATTGGCGAACGCTCAGACGACATCACCGCTTATGCCGCGCCGACGTTGAATGACATCGTCGGAGATGTCGTGCTGAACGGCGCTCCTAAGCGAGCGCTCGTGCTGGGCGCTCCGAGTACTGTGCGTTGCTGGTTGCGCCCCGCGCCTGACGCGCGTCTGAAAGTCGCGCTCGGCTTTTGGGGAGCAGGCAAAGGGACCGCCGAGGTGCGCGTGGTTGCCGACGCCGAGGAGCCAGTCGTATTGCAGACGCGGCGCGTGACTGGCGGCGACGGAGCCTCATGGACGCCGGTCGCGGTCGACTTGGCGCCCTTTGCTGGCAAGGTCATTGGCATCGAGTTCCGTGCGCTCGATGGTTCGCGGGGAGGGCGGCTCGCCTTCGGCGATCCGAGCGTGGCTCGAAGGCCTGCCGACCCACTGCCTGTGCCACGTGCGAAAATCGCTATTTTACTGCTGGAATCCGGAATCGATCGGCGACGCGTTCCGCCATTCGGACCGACCGGGAAATTGCTGGCGCTCGGCGAGCTCGGGCGCGCGGCGACCGCCTTCAGCGGCTACCGTGCACCGAGCATCGTGGTCCAGTCGGTGGCGGCCTCACTGCTCACTGGGTTGTCTCCGCGGGCGCATCGCGTAGAGGATCCAAGCTCGCGCATCGCGGACTCGGTGCGCCTCTTGAGCGAGATGGTCAAGGAAGCCAGCGGTCGTACGGCCATGTTCACTGGCGTGCCGACCACTTTTTCTGCGTTTGGCTTTGCTGCGGGGTGGGACACGTTCGACATGGTCTCTCCCGTGCTCGATGTGCCGGCAACCGAACCGATGACGCGCGCGCTCAAGTGGCTGGAAAATGAGCTTGACGACGAACACCCGGGTCCCCGCCTTCTGGTCGTGCACGCGCGCGGTTCACACCCACCATGGGATATCCCGCGTGACGAGGTCCAGGCGCTAAAACCCGATGAATATTCAGGCATTCTCGATGCTCGGCGCGGGGGAATCATGCTCGGGGCGCTGCGCGCGCGGCGCCAACGAGTGGCACACCACCTACAAGACGAGGACTGGATTCGCTTGCACGCATTCGAGGACGCGGCTTTGACCAAGCAGGATGGCGTCGTCGATCAACTGGTTACCTTGTTGAAGAAGAAGAATGCCTGGGATCGAACTCTGATCGTCTTCGCAGGCGATGTCTCCGCCGGCGAGCCTCCTGATGTGCCTTTTGATCCGCAGGGCGTCTTGTCGGAAGAGCGCTTGGCCGTGCCGTTGGTCGTGAAGTTTCCCGGAGGCGACTTGGGCGGACGCGATGAGCCGCTTTCGGTCGGAGCAGCCGATGTTAGTGCGACCGTTCTCACGGCCTTGGGGCTGCCCGTGCCTGACTATTTCGAGGGGGCTGATCTGTACGCCGCGGCGCATGGCCGAGTTCCCGTCGTGATTCCGCCTTCCGTGGCCACCGCGCCCGGGCGCTACGCGACGCGTATGGGTTCGTGGTTGCTGCGCGGCGAGCTGGGAAAACAGCCGACTTTGTGCGAGGTCGATGTCGATCCGGCATGCGTCAATGATGTCTTCGACCAACGCACCTTTGCTTCGCGGGCCTTGTGGCTAGCGACGTTTCGCGCTGAGAGCGCTGCGCGTCACGTTGCGGGTCGACCCGTAGACAAGCAGCCCGCCGTGCTCGACCCGGACACTATCTCCGCTTTGACTGTTTGGGGCGACGTGCGTTGACGTA
>DATHOI010000338.1:0-10480 GCA_035485095.1 Polyangiaceae bacterium
TACTTCGTGCTGTCACGGATCGATCTCAACTCCTTCGACGCGAATTTCAATCTCCCCTGCAGTGCCACGAAATCGCTGATCGTCGGCGTCGACGCGACGACGGACACGATCGTTGATTTGAATGGCAGCGCCGACGGCAAAGCGCTCGAGCTGTACTTGGCAGACCCCGCCTCTGCGACGCTCAGCAGCGACGGCAAGACGATCACCGTGTTCGACTACGGCTGCTTCGCAGGTAGCTTGACCAAGCAAGGCGTCGAGCTCGTTCACCTCGACACGGCGTCGCGGACGATCGCGTATGCACCCACCGACGACAATATCCCCGGCGATCTGATTCTGTTGGCGGGCCAGCAAGCGCTGCTTCACACGTCCGCACCGGACTACAGCGCCGACTATTGGAACAAGCTGGATCTCAGCACCGGCATTCTGGGCGCTCAGCTCAACAACGTGCCACAAGGCGCCGTGTTCGACGGCACAGACGTGGTCGGCGTGACCATCGATTCGACCAGCCAGGCCGCGGCCGTCGTCAAATACAACGTCAGCAACGACACGACGACGCCCATCATCAGCTCGCCGTGGGCTGGGAAATATAGCTCCGTCGCCGGCACTTCGCTCGTAGAGTGATGCACTGAGCGCAGATCGCTCGGATAAGTGCGCTTAACGCGAAGCAGCAACGCGGTATCTCTGACCGCGTTGCTGCTTATCGGCGCGCTGCTACCTTGTTAGGGTGGCCCGTGTCTTCCCAGTATCTGGTTTTTGCGCTGCGCTAGCGCTGGCCGTGCTGTGTGGCGCGTGTGGCCAAGGCGCGCTGAGCGCGCCAGAGCGACCCGCGCGTGACATCGAAACGCGCGTCCTGCCGGTGAAGCCACACCGCGAGATCCCGCGCTTGATCGCGCCGCCGCCTGCCTACGGCAACAAGATCGTGATGGCGCGCGGCAGCTCGCTCGTCACCGAGAACTAGCGATATCCGCTGGGCAAGTTCGGTCCAACCTCCGGCGTCGCGTCACCGTTTACCGAGCTCGAGCTCACCACTGAAGTGCACGCCTGAGACCGCCGCGCCCAGCACTCGCCGCCGATCCGCCGACGGCGTGCGTGCCCGGAGCTCGGCGAGGCGCGCCACGAACGCTGTCATTTCAGCCTGCTCCAGCAGACGTTCGAGCTCCTCCCGCAAACGCCGCCCGAGCGCCGGTGCTTGGCCGGCTGTGCTGATCGCGATCGTGAGCAGCCCGGCGCGAGCCTGCGCCATGTGCGCATAGCTATTGTGCTCGGGCTGATCGACCGCGCAAAAAAAGACGCGCTCGGCTTCGGCAAGGTGCGCGATGTGCGCGGCGAGCGCCGGGTTCTGGTCGACCAAAACCGCGAGCCACGTGCCGTTTAGGTCCGCGTCGACGAAGTCGCGCTCGCGAAGCTCGATGCGTCCGTCCCGCGCGAGCGCGCGGATCTCGTCGCTCGGCGTGCTCGAAACCACGACGGGTCGAGCGTGCGCGTCGAGCAAGGCATGAGTGCGGCTCGTGAGCTCTGGGCCGGAGCCGACGACCAGGCAGGCGCGACCTTCGAGCACGAGAGCAATCGGAAATACTGGCTTACCGAGTTGGGTCATTGGCTCTTCGAATGATAGATGGTCGGCAGGAACGGCTTGGTGGTGAATTTCTGCTGCCGCTCGGCGTCGCCGATGCGCTGCAGGAATAGGCCAGTAAATGTGCTGAATAGCGCGTCGCCCGGCGCGGCGGTGCCGGTCGCGCTGGGCCGCATCACCCAGCGTTTGATTTTCTGGAGCAGCTCCGGGCTGACCGGATTGACCTGAATTTTGCCGGCCGCGACGAGCGGAGTGCTCTGCGGGATCTGCGTCGCGTCCCCGGCGAGCAAATGCCGAACCTCCGTGCAACGACGGACCACGCCTTCCGACGTCGTCGTCCAGCTCTGGCGGGTCGAGCCAGGGCGCATCACCTCGACTAAGTATGCCTCTTCCCAAACGTGCCACGTCACTTTGCAGGTCTGTGCGGTGGTCGAAAGCGGTGTGGCAGAGCCGGCCCGATACACGGTCGCCGTGAGCACGATCGTCGTCGGCAGGCCGCGACTCAGCTTGCTCTGCAGGTTCGCGTCGACGATGTCTCGAAACAGAATATCCAAATACAGGAGACCCGTGTCTGCGTCCCAGTCGAAGCGCGCCTCGCGCGTTACGACGTCTCCCGAATCGTCTTGGGCGCCGGCGCGTGCAGGCGAGAGCAGGAACGCGAATGCGAAGAGCAGGCCCAGAAATACAGCGAGCCCGGCACGCCTGCGTCTTGTTTGGTCGGTGCCCCTACTGACCACCGGCGGGCCCCTTGCCGCGAACCGGGAAGCCAAGCGCGTTCGACAGCGCGAACACGAACCCACCCGCGCTCGTGTCCATGCGAAATCCCAAATTCCCCGTCAAATCGACCGGGATCTGTGACCACCCCGAATAGCCAACGGGCGGGCTCGTGATGTCACGAGCGCTAGCCACGCCGTAGATCCCCGCGCTGGCGAAGAGATCGATGCCGTAGATCGAGCGGCGCCCACGGAACAACGGAATGCGATACTCACCGGCGAGTTTGAATGCGTAGTCTCCGTACCGAACTTCGACGATGTCCGTGCCCAGAAAATTGGGCGCGGGCCGGCGGTCGAAATTGACGCCCAGGACGCGTGACGGCAGAAAATCACTGAAGTCCCCGACGTAGTACTGCTCGAAGAACGGCGCATTGCCAGCGATCGCACCGGCGAAGAGCTCGAGCCTTATTACGTGGTCGTGCCATGGCAAATGCCACCAGCGCGACGCCTGCAGCTCGATGCGCTGGTACTCGTAGTCGGACGCTGCTGGTAAGAGTCCGAGCTCTGCCGTGACGGAAGCGTGCCAGCCTCGAGTGGGTAGAAATGGCTGGTCGCGTGTGTCGTAGTCCAAGTTCGCGCGCAGGGTGGAGAGCACGCTGCGCCCGCGCACGATGTCGAACGCGATTGGTTCGGTGCCCAAGCCGCGCAGTTGCGAGGCCTCGAGCGGGTAGGCGGCGCTGATCGACTCGAGCCGATAATTGAGCCAAAATTGCGTGGTAATCGATAGATCACGGCCCACGCCGACCGAGCCGCCGAAGCGCTTGTAGCTGACGACGGCGGACTGCGAGCTACTCGTGCCCTGTGGGTCGTCTTTGTCGACTCCCGCAGTGCCGAAGAAGTCGCGCGCGTCGTTGTACAGCAACGTGCCGTTGGTCATCCACGAGCTGCCGAGGAAGGCCGGATCCAAGAAGCGCACACGGAGCGCGAATTGTTGATCCGCGACGGCCATGGCCGAACCGAGCGTGATGCCGGTGCCGAGCAGGTTCGTCTCCGCGGCATCGATCCCGGCATAGGCCGTCAGAGGTCGGCTATTGCCTTGATTGTCCGCGTCGGCGGAGATGCCCATGCGCACGTCGTTCAGCACGATCGTGTTGCGCTCCACGACGTCGATCACGAGCACGACTAAGCCGCGCGACGAGCCCTTGCGCAGAGAGAACTGCACGTCGCGAAAGAAGCCCGTGCCAAGCAGGCGATAACGCGAGAGCTCGACCTCTGGGTCATCGACGTCGAATACGTCGCCCTGCTTGAACGGGACGTAGCGCAGCACGACGCGCGCGCGTGTGCGCGTGTTGCCACGCACTTCGACGCCTTCGAGCGTGTAACGCACCGCGAGCGCGGCGGGCCCGGTGCGTGTCTCGACGATGTCCTGACCTGGACAGGGACACGCGTCACTCGGGGCTTCTGGCGCGAGCTTTGGGGTCGGCTCTGCCGGCTGATCGAGCTTGGGCTGCGGTTCGGCTGCGCCCCAAGTATCAGGTGCGGGCGGCGCGCTGCTCGAAGGCGCGGCACTGGGCGAGGTCGAATCTGGAGCGGCTGAGGGAGGCTGTGCCGGGCTGGTCGGCGCGGGATCGGCCGGGGCCGGGGCGCCTTGAGCGAGCGCTGGACGCGCAGCAACAGCGACCAGCAGCGCCGCCGCGAACGCACCGCGCACGCCAGGTGAGACGAGCGAGCCTGCGCGACGATTCAGCACGGCGCGTGTCACTCCGTCCGCCGGATGTCCGCCGGAATTCGCTCGTAGCTTTCGCACAGGGCCGCCATGCGTTCGGCGACGGCCGGCGCAAATTCCGAGCTCAAGGCTCGAAATTCCCAATTCCCCGACGCGGTGCCGGGCACGTTCATGCGCGCCTCGGTGCCGAGCCCGAGCAGATCTTGGAGCGGAAAAATGGCGGTGTTGGCGACGGACATCAAGGCGACGCGGATCATGTCCCAGTGCGCTTCACGGCCGTCACTGCCGGCGTAGGCGAGCGCGCGCTGCCGCTCTTCGCGCAGCGCGCGGACGTCGTGCTCGACGCGCGAACGCTCGTGCGAGGTGAGCCAACCGACGACCGTGTCGTTGTCGTGTGTGCCCGTGTACACGACGGTGCGCGGCGGAAAGCGGTGCGGCTGATATTCGCGCGACGTGTCGACGAAGGCGAATTCGAGCACGCGCATGCCGGGCAGCTCGAAGCGATCGCGGAGCGCGCTCACTTCGGGCGTGAGCAAGCCCAAATCCTCGGCGATGAACGGCAGTCCGCCGAGCGCGGCCTTCACCTTTTCGAAGAAGTCATCACCTGGCACGCCGACGAAGCGACCGTCGCGCGCGCTCTCGGAGCTGGCAGGGATTTCCCAGTAGCGATGGAAGCCGATGAAATGGTCGAGGCGTAGCGCGTCGAAGCGCTCGAGTGTCGTGCGGAAGCGCGCGATCCACCAAGCGTAGCCAGTTTCGCGGAGCGCATTCCAGTCGTACAGCGGATTGCCCCAACGCTGCCCGTCCTGGCTGAAATAGTCGGGTGGTACGCCGGCCACGACGCTGCGCTCGCCGTGCTCGTCGAGCTGGAAGATCGATTGATGAGCCCACACGTCCGAGCCGTCGTGAGCGACGAACATCGGCACGTCTCCGAGCAGCTTCACGCCGCGCCAATTGGCGTAGCCGCGTAGCGCCGACCACTGACGCGAGAACTCGAATTGTAGAAACTCGTGGTAGCGCAGCTCAGGCTCGAGCTCGCGGCGCGCACGCTCGAGCGCGGGCCCCTCACGGCGCTTCAGCTCGGCGGGCCACGCTGTCCAAGGTGCCGAGCCGTGTGCGGACTTGAGCGCGCGGAACAAGCAATAATCCGGTAACCAGGCCTTCTGCTGCTCGACGAACTGAGACAGCTCGTGTCGTTCCCCGTCGCCGAGTCGAGCCTGGAAGCGCGCGAACGCCTGACGCAGCCGCTTCTCGCGGTAGCGCGTGGCTGCCGCGTAACGGGCGTTGCGTGAGCTCGCGAAGCGCGCCGGATCCAAAATCTCGGTGCGCTCCAAGAGCCCGCGCTCGGCCAGCACTTCCAGGCTCAGCAAGAGCGGACTGCCGGCGAAGGCCGACGGGCTGTCATACGGTGAAGCGCCGCCACCAAGCGGCGCGACCGGTAACATTTGCCAGTAGCGTTGGCCCGCGCGCGCCAAAAAATCTACGAAGCGGTGTGCTTGGGGGCCCAGATCGCCGACGCCGTGTGGGCCAGGCAGGGAGGTCGGGTGGAGCAAGATCCCGCTGCAGCGTTCGGAAAAGGCGTTCATGACCAGAAATGACTCCGAGGCTAAGAATCTCCCGCCGCGCCGTCTGGCGGGCGAAGTAACGAAAGCACGACGGCTCCGGCGAGTACGACCACGATCACGGCCAGCGAGACCAAACTCGGGATCTTCACGAAGTGAACGATCACCATCTTCACGCCGATGAAGATCAGAATCAGGCTGAGACCAGTGCCCAAGTGATGAAAGCGATTCATCATGCCCGAGAGCACGAAGTACAGGGCTCGCAAACCCAAAATGGCCATGATGTTCGAGGTGTACACGACGTACACGTCCTTGGAGACGGCCAGCACGGCGGGCACCGAGTCGACGGCGAACAGCAGGTCGGTGACCTCGATCACGACCAGCACGAGCAAGAGCGGCGTCGCATAGCGGACGCCGTCTTTGATGATCATGAAGCGATCACCGTCGTGCTCTTCGGTGGTCCGTAGGAAACGCCGCGCCAATTTGAGGGCTAGGTTGTCCTCGGGGTTGACCGACTCTTCTTCCTTTCGAGTCGCGAGCTTGATCCCGGTGTAGATCAAGAACGCTCCGAACACGTAGGTCATCCAGTGGAAGCGGTGCAGCAGCGCTGCGCCCGCGAAGATGAACACGGCGCGCATCACGACGGCGCCGGCGACGCCCCAGGTCAACACCCGGTGTTGTCGCCCCTCGGACAACTTGAAGTAGTTGAAGATGACCAGAAACACGAACAGGTTGTCGACCGACAGCGACTCTTCGACCAGGTACGCGATCAGATAACTGGCCGACAGATCGCGCCCCATGCGCCACCACACGAAGCCAGCGAACAAGAGCCCCGCGGCAATGTTGAGCAGACTGCGCGCGGCGGCCTCGCGAAACGACATGTGTCGCCGGCTGCTGCCCAGTAGCCCGATATCGAGCGCCATGACGCCGATCACGACGGCGGCAAACACGGCCCATTCGATAGAGCCCGCGCTCGTGGTCATCTTCGCTTTGCTATCATGATGGCCGCTCGCATGCTAGAAGGGGAAAGCGCATGGCAGGCCAGTTTACGCGAGGAATTTGTGCTGTTTCGTGTGTTCTGACGTTGGGCTTTGGTTGTCGTAGGACGCCAGAGCCAGCGGGCTCGGCTTCGGAATCCGGCTCCAGCACCGGTTCGCGGCCGCAATCATCCCCGAAGATACCGGACGCGCCGCCGATGGCGTCCAGCACTCCACCCGTCGAGATCACGTGGCTGGATCCACCCGGGCTCCGCCGCGTCCCGCCGAAGAACGCGATGCGCAAGGCGAGCTATGAAGTGCCGCACGCCGGCTCCGACAAAGAGGACGGCGAGCTTGCTGTGTTTTACTTCGGGCCTGGCCAGGGCGGTGGCATCGAGCAGAACGTCGCGCGCTGGGTGAAGCAATTCTCCGACGTGCAACCGAGTGACGTGAAGCGCGCCGATCGCGAGGCCAATGGCCTGCGCGAACACATGGTGGAGATCGACCACGGCACGTTCGACTCGGGCATGCCGGGCATGGGCTCGAGCGGTCCGAAGAAGGACTACGCATTGGAGGGCGCGATCGTCGAGGCGCCGAGCGGCGCATATTTTTTCAAGATGACGGGGCCGGCGCACACCGTGGCCGCGGCGCGCGCCGCGTTCATGCAATTGCTCGACAGCGTAAAATCCGGTTGAGCTCTTCTGGGGGCAGCAGCGGGCGAGCCTCGGATTAAGGGCCTGGCGCCGCCCGACGATTTCGAGTTTGGGCTTCCTTTTGGCCGTGCCTGAGCGTGCGCTGGGCGGCTCGCGTGGGTCCACTGAGGCGCGAAAAATTCGCGTTTGGCGGGGCGCGCAGTCCTAGCACGGCGTGCTCCGGGCTTGACCGAGTGGGGAGGTTGGTCAACTGTCGGCGCCATGCGCATCCAGGAAATCACCTCGCTTGCAGTGCTTGCCGCGGCTCTATCGTTTGGTTGCAGCTCGCGGCCCGCGCCGGTCTTTGCGTCGTCCGCGAACGAGACGAGCTACGCGGAGCGGTATCCCGCGGAGTTGCTCGGGCTGCGCACCGAATTCGCGACGGACGAGGCAAAGGCCCGCGAGATCTTCGGTAATTTTCAGAACTACCCAGGTGCGCTCAGCGCTCCGGACGGGCCGCAAGTGTCGGCCGTTGTCAGTCGTGCGGATGCTGCCGGCAAGAGTGGCGCGTACGCCGAGCAGATGCAAGAAAACCAGGGCGTGTCGCGCTTCTTCAGCGACGAGAAAGACAGCCTGAATCAGAAGGTGGGTGGCGCCGCGCAGTACGCCGCGAAGCAAAAGGATTGCACGGTGGACGTCGCCAGCCCCGCAATCGGCGCGCTCGACCACGGCGTGGACAAGGCGCTCGAAGAGCGCTTGCGCGGTCATGACGAAGCGCACCGCTACATCGAGGATCACCAAGACGCGCTCGGCAAACCAAACCTGGAAAAGCTCCAGAAACAGGCGGACGACATCTCGCTCGCGAGCTACTTGGTTCACGTCCGAGTCAAGGAGCTCAAGCTCGAGCTCTCGCGCCGCGTCGACGAGGCGTCGGACGTGAGGAAAACGCTCGGCCGCAGCGACACCGAAGCCCGAGCCGTCATCGCTGATCCAGCAGCGTCGAAATCAGCGAAGACGACGGCGCAGGAGCGAGCGAGCGCCGCCGAGACAGCCAGCGGGAACATGGACTCCGAGGTCGACCAAGCCAAACGCGCTGTGGCGGATATGGATGCGCGCAGCACGCAACTCGAAAAAGACTACGCTACGGCGCTCGATGCGCTACAGAAAGCGCTCGCCAACTTGCCCAAGAAGTCCTGAGATGTCGCACGCATTTGCCCTAATTTTGGCTGGTGGCAGCGGAACGCGCTTCTGGCCGGCTTCGCGCACCACGCGCCCCAAACAAGTGCTCGCCATCGGCCCCGGCGCGACGGAATCGCTCATTGCGCAGACCGCGCGCCGCATCGAGGCGCTCTGTCCGGCGGACCGCGCGTACATCGCGACGGGGACGTCGCTCGTGGGTGTCACGCGCGAGGCGTTGCCTTGGTTTCCCGAGAGCGCGTTCTTGGCCGAGCCCGTGGCGCGCAACACTGCGGCCTGCATTGGTTGGGCGAGCGCGTTGATCCATCGCCGCGATCCGGAAGCGCTGATCGCCGCGCTGCCCAGCGACCATTTGATGGAAGACGAGCCCGGGTTTCGAAAGGCCGTTTCGCAAGCGTTGAAGGTCGCTGAAGACGGCACGATCGTCACCATGGGTATCCAGCCCAACCGTCCCGAGACGGGCTACGGCTACATCGAAGTGGGCAGAGAGCTCTCGCCCGGTGTTTGCAAAGTGCAGCGCTTCGTCGAGAAGCCCACGCGCGAGGTGGCCGAAGGCTACCTGGCCAGCGGCAAGTACCTGTGGAACGCGGGCATGTTCTTCTTCCGCGCGCAGAGCATGCTCGACGCGATCGCCAAGCACATGCCCAAACTCGCTGAAGGCTTAGAGCGCATCGAACGCGCCGCCAAGCGCGGTAGCGACGCAGAACGCGCCGAGACGGCAGCCGTTTTTCAGGCGTTGGATTCGGTGAGCATCGACTACGGAATCATGGAAAAAGTCCATGAATTGGCCGTCATTCCGGCCGATGTCGGCTGGAGCGATCTGGGCAGTTGGCACACCGTCTGGGAGCTCGGCAAGAAGGACGCGGCGGGCAACGTCGCGCCGGAGAGCGCGGTCTTGGTCGATGCGCAGAACAACTTGATCGAGAATCTGCGCAAGGTGCCCGTGCCTGGTGGTGGCAAGCGGGTCGTCGCGTTGGTTGGCGTGCACGACTTGTGCGTGGTCGACACCGACGACGCCTTGCTCATCATCCCGCGTGAACGTTGTCAGGACGTGCGCGAGATCGTCGATGCGCTCAAACGCCGAGGCGATCCCGTTTGATGCAGTCGGAGATGCCGAGCGCGCATAGACTTCGCGCGGCTGGGTGTCTCGGCGCGACCCGCTGGCTTCTGCTCAGCCTCTCACTCACGAGCGCAGGCTGCGGGAAATTTCAGCAAGCTCGCGAGTGCGGCAGCTTCGTGAAGACGGTGAACGCTTGGCTCTTGCGCCCGGCGCCGTTGGTTGCCGCTGGCGCGGACGCAAGCGCGGGCGCGCACGAGAGCCCGAAGCAGGTCGCCGACGAGAGCCGACGCACCGCTCAGAGCTACGAGGACCTGTCCCACAGCTTGGTTGCGCTGCACGTTCAAAGTGAGGAGCTCGCGCCGCGCGTGCAGCGCTACGAGGACATCGCCAACGCGGCCACCTCGACCCTGCGTGAGGTGGCCGACGCGCTCGACCACGGCGATCTGGAAAAGGCGCGGCAAAAGCGGGTCGAATTCGATACTGTCGCGCAACGCGAGGCGCCTTTGGTCAAGGAGATCAATGGGCTGTGTCGCTGACGTCATCGAGTCGTGCTCGTGCCTAGGCGGGGCTTTTCGATCTTGTTTGCGGTCGTGCTCTCGGCCTGCGCCGCGGATCGCTCGTCGGGCGCCGTTCCTCCCAACGCCGTAGCGCTCGGAGCGAGGCGTGCTGCGACGACTGACGGAACGGCAACGAGCGGCGCAGTCGCTACACCAGACTCCGGCGGACCGAGCGCGACCGACACCGATTTTTTGCCCTGGCGCCCCTTGCACGTGACGGCGGCGCCTGAGCAGTACACCCACGCGCTGGCGAGCGAAGGCACGCGCTATTTCAAAGACGTAGCGGGTCTCGACACGCGCGCGGCGAAGCTGGCGGGCAAGTTGGTGGTCACGTTGGGTGTGAGTCAAGGCGGCTACTCCGTGGCCCTGGGTAAGCGCGGGTTCCATGTGTTTGGTGTCTTCTCTGGCAATTGTCCGCACATCAACGATTGGACGTTGGGGCGTGACTACGACGGCAATTGCCGGCTCAATACGCTCGACGGC
>DATHOI010000339.1:0-8098 GCA_035485095.1 Polyangiaceae bacterium
TGCAAGAGATCGGTGATGCGCCCCTGATGTTCGAACGGCTCGCGCGTCACGGTCGGGTAATAGCGGAGCTGCCTCTGCACTGGTTCGCCGAGGTACTCGTGCTGCGGCAGCTCGTGGCGAATGTACTGCGAGTAGCCGAGCTCGCTCTGGTAACGGACGCCGTGCACGAGCACCACGTGCTCGAACTGCTCGTACACGTCAGGGTCGCGGATCATGCTCATGAAGGGCGCGAGCCCAGTGCCCGTGGCCAGCAAGTACAAGCGCTTCCCGGGTCGCAGGTGACTGAGCACCAATGTACCGGTCGGTTTGCGGCTGACGAAGACTTGGTCCCCGGGCTTGAGGTGCTGCAACCGCGACGTGAGCGGGCCGTCCGGCACTTTGATGCTGTAAAACTCGAGGTGCTCCTCGTAGTTTGCGCTCGCGACGCTGTACGCGCGCAAGAGCGGACGGCCCTCTACTTCGAGGCCGATCATCAAAAAGTGGCCGTTCTTGAAGCGCAAGCCGCGATCGCGCGTGGTCGTGAAGCTGAATAGGCTGTCGTTCCAGTGGCGGACCGCGAGCACGGTCTCCTGATGCAAGTGGCTCATGCTCGGGATCTAGGGCCGGTTGACTAATCGGTAAAACGGGTTATTCCGTAATAACTATTCGGATTTGCAGATATGCGCTACACGCTCCGTCAACTCGAAGTGTTTTTGGCCATCGCGCAGAGTGAAAGCGTGAGTCACGCCGCAAAGGCGCTCGGCATGTCGCAATCGGCGGCCAGCGGCGCGCTCGCGGATTTGGAGCGCCAATTCGAGGTGCAACTGTTCGAGCGCGTGGGTAAAAGGCTGCAATTGAGCGGCCTCGGGCGCTCGCTTCGCGCCCCCGCGGAAGCCCTGCAAGAGCGAGCCCGCGAGCTGGAGCATACGCTAGCGGGGCATGGTGAAACGGCCGAGCTGCGCGTCGGCGCGACGATGAGCATCGGCAACTACCTGATGGCGCCGCTGATCGCGCGCTTCATGCGCGAGCACCCGGGGTCGCGCGTGGTGTTGGACGTGGCAAACACCCGAGAGATCGCGCGCAAGGTGTCGAACTTCGAAATCGACGTTGGGCTGATCGAAGGGGAGCTACAAGACTCGGAGTTGGAAGTGACGCGTTGGCGCAAGGACGAGCTCGTGGTGTTCTGCTCGCCGAATCATCCGTTCGCCAAGAAGCGCAGCCTGAGCGATGAAGACCTGAAGGCCGCCGCCTGGATCGTGCGCGAACGCGGCTCCGGCACGCGGCAGGCGTTCGAGCTGGCGATGCACGGCATCTTGCCCGAGCTCGACCTGGTGCTCGAGCTGCAGCACACCGAGGGCATCA
Source organism: Polyangiaceae bacterium (assembly GCA_035485095.1). GTDB lineage: Bacteria > Myxococcota_A > Polyangia > Polyangiales > Polyangiaceae > PMG-095. Next base: position 1,342 of record DATHOI010000339.1, read on the forward strand.
AGAGCGCGGTCAAGGCCGGGCTCGGCGTGGGCTGCGTATCGCGCATCGCGCTCGAGGACGCCTTCCGGCACAACAGCCTCGTGCCCTGCTCGGTCAAGCAGCGTGATTTTCAGCGCTACTTTTTTTTCGTGCTGCGCAAACAGAAGTACCGCAGCGCGGGCCTCGAGAATTGGCTCGCGCTGTGTCGCCGTGCGTGACGATCACCGTGCGTGAATGGGCGCGAGATCAGCGCTCAAAAATGCCCAAGGCAGGCGACACCTGGGCCTGTCAACGTGCATCCGAGCGCGCTGGCACGCTGCGTCGGCATCGGCGCGCCGCGCCCAGCGAGCAGCGAGATCACGCTGCCCGCGAGCAGTGCACCGCCGCCCGCGTAGAAACCGACCGCCAAGCGTTCGGACGACTGAATGCGAGAATCCACGTCCTGACACTGCTCTTGTCGCGTCGCTCCGGGGTTTTCGCAGCGGGGTCCGTTCCACTCGTGAGCGGCTTCTTCGCGCTTCACGTTGAAGACGACTCCGGTCGCCACCGCGCCGAGCCCCACGACGGCTAGTGCAGCCGGCAGAAAATACGAGCGACCCGCGCGCGCGGCGTCGTGCTCGCGCGAGCTCGGGGCGCTGCGTTGCACCACCTCTGGATCGGCGTCCGACCCGCGTTCGCTGAGCACGTTGCCGTAGCGGTCGAGAGCGCGGAGAACGTATTCATAGTCGCGCTCGCGCAGCCCGGCCGGCACGGCAAAGCGCGTTACGGGCGCGGGCTCGAGCGTGAACAGGGCACGCTCTCGATCGCCCACGGGTCCGATGCGCAGCTCGAGCTTGCTCACGAGCGACGCGGGGTCATGCAAGCGAATCACCAAATGTGCCGCGTCACTCGCGGCTGCCGCTCGCAGCGCGAGCCGCTCGCCAGCGGCGCTCCAATAGCCCTGCGCTTCGAGGTAGGGATCGCGGATCTTCGGCGACAGGTTCTTGTCGAGGCGCAGCGTGGGGTCGACCGCGAGCGCGGCGATGAAGTGCTGCTTGGCGTCCTCGGTGTCGGCGAGCGCGGCCGCGGAAATACCGAGGAGTACGTGCAAGCGCGCCGTTTGTTCGCGCGTGGCCTGACCCGCTTCGAGCGCGCGCTCCGCTTCTGCGCGCGTGGTCGGGAAATCGACGTCTTGGTAGGCGTGCTCGGCGGCGGTGAGCGCGTCGCCCGCGTTTCCACTGTCGGCAAATGCTGGCGTCGCCAGCAACGTGCCGCAAACGATAGCTCTCAGGATGTGCTTTTTCATCTAGTCACGTGGTGCCAGCGGTCATTCGATGCCGATCCGCCGTGCGCTGGTCTTGCCGGGCTCGATCGTCACGCTGTAGCTCGTCTCGATGCCGAGCTCTGGGTTGCGCAGCGACAAAACCTGTGTGCCGCTCGGCAGCTTGACGCCGACGAGCGGGGTTTGTCCGAGCACCTTGCCGCCGACACTGACCAACGACCAGGGGCTGGTATCGATCGTCAGGAACCCGAAATTTGCGCTCGGCTCGGGGTGAGCGACGGCATTTACCGTGGCCGGTTCGAGAGCTGCCGGGGGCGCGCTCGGCGCCGGGCCGGGCCGCGCGGCGAGCGCGCGCAAAGCAGGGGGCGCGCCAGCTGTCGTGCGCTTCGGAACAGCGGCGACCGTGGCCAGGGGCTGAGCAACTGGCGCGCTGCTCGGTTCAGTCGCGCCGCTCGCGCTGGCTTTTCGCAGCTCGGGTGCCGCAGCGTGCGGCATGCCCACGGTTGCCTGGGCCGCGGCTGCGCTCGGGTTCAACTTGAGCGCGACGAAGTACGCTACGCCGCAGGCGAAGCCCGCGAATAGCGCCAGTAGCGCAAACAGCGAGCGGTAGGCACGTTTGTGACGATGGTTGAGCTCGTCCACTCGGTCATTGACGTTCGTGAGATCGGCGGAGGTCGGGCTCGCGCTACTCACGATCAGCGCGCTCGTGCTGCTCGGCGTGCGAACCGAGCTCGGGTTCGGTGGCGTGCAGTCGCTGCGAGCCATGAGCACGGACACCAAGCGCCGCTGCTCGATTATTTCGCTGGCGAAGAGCTCGCGCATCAGCCCGGCCAAGGCTTGCTGGTCTCGGCTGTGACCCGCCTTTTCGAGCCAACTTTCCAGATCTTTTTGCATCGCGCCGGCGCTGCGATAGCGCAAGCCCGGGATGCGTTGCAGGGCGCGCGCCAGGATCACGTCGAGCTCCACCGGCAGCTCGGTTCGGCGCGTTGCGGCAGTCGGGATTTCACCCTTGAGAGTGAGGTTGAGGGTGGCCGCATCCGTCTCGGCCTTGAACAAGCGCGTGCCGGCGAGCGCTTCCCACAAGACGACCCCCGCGCTCCAAACGTCTGCCCGTCGATCCACGGCTTCAGCAGCGGCTTGCTCGGGGGCAATGTAGCCGACCTTGCCCTTGACCATGCCGGTCGCGGTGCGACCTTCTTGGGTTTTGGCTTTGGCGATGCCAAAATCCAACACTTTGACCTGACCGTCGTTGCAGACGAACACATTGTGCGGCGAGACGTCGCGGTGCACGATCTCGAGAGCTTGGCCGCTCGCGTCCTTCGCGTCGTGCGCGTAGTCGAGCGCCGCGAGCATCGAACACGCAATGCTCACCGCGAGCTCAATCGGCAATTTGCCGCGCTGGTAGGCGCGCCGCAGCACCCGATGCAAGGGTTGCCCCTCGAGGTACTCCATGGCGATGCAACAACGACCCTCGATCACGCCAGCCTCGAGTGTCTTGACGATGTGCGGGTGCTCGAGCAGGCAGAGCAAGCGCGCTTCGTCCAAGAACATCTGGACCAAATTTTGATCTTCGGTGAAATGCTCGTGCAGACGCTTGATCACGACAGGCCGGTGGACGAACGGCGCGACCTCCCACGCTGCCAAAAATACTTCGGCCATGCCGCCGTGGCCGAGCCGTGCGACGAGCTTGTAGCGCTCGAGAGCCTCGAACAGCTCGTGCGGCACCGACTGCGAAGCCAGGCCAGTGAAGGTCGGCACGACCGGCGTCAGGCCAGCGTCATCGTCGTCGTCGGCAAACGGGATCTCTAGCGTGGGCTGAGAGGGGAGCACGCTGCTACGCTAAGATCTTTCGGTAAAAGCTTGCGCAAAAGCGCGAGAAGTTGCTGCAACTTTTGTGTGGCGCGCATGCCTGCGGCGAAAGCCGCCGGTGCTTATGTAAGCCGCCTCCAAATGTTTCGCCTGCGCGTCCGCGCGCCAGATTCGGCGCGCGATTCCCGCGCTTCATCACCCTTCGCAGTAACCTTGCGAGCAGGTTTGTGTGGCTGAACAATCCCCTTGCACTTTGCACGGTGTGCATGACGTGGCTCCCGTGGCCTTGACCTCGAACACGCACGAGCAGGGGCTCGCGGGCGCGTAGGGCACGACGTTCCCGCCGTCCTTGCTGCGCGTGACGTGCATTGCACATTCGGGGACGAGCCCACTCTGAGCGTACACGTCGATCAACTGAACGCCGTTCGGAAGCACCTTGGTCCCGGACAAGTAACCGACGATGTCGGTCACCGCTTGACGGTTGCTCGTGTTCAATGGATTGCCGAACTGGTCGACCTTGAGCAAGAGATGTAGTGGCCCCCAAACGGGGTAGTGCCCGTCGCGCACGTTACGCTTGTCGTGGGCGCTGCTGGTCGAGTCTGGGAACATCGCGCACGTTTGGGAGCTGTCCTGAAAGGCGAGCACGTGCACTTGGGCGCGCAAGTTGTTACTGTCGATGTAGTCGGCTGCCAGGATGCCAATCGCCTCATCGGCCGTGGCCTGGCTTTGACCGGCGGCTTGCAGGTCGGCCGCGACGTCGTCCGAGGTTTTGTGGGATTTCCCGAGCCAGGCCGTGGCAGGCAGGCCGATCGCGGCGGCCAGCATGGCCTGCGTGCCGGAGGACGCGCTGCGTTGGAACAGGTAGTCCGGGTTGCTCCAGATCGTGACCGTCCCGCTCGGATCGCGCACGCCGCCGTTTGCTCCGAAGCCGAACACGAAGTAGGCGGCCTGCGCGCTGATCTCCGTATACGCAGAGTTCGCGGGCACGGCGAAGGTCATGGTTTGGATCGGACCGTGTGCGTCGTGGATTTGCTGTGCATCGAGGTCCGTCAGCTCGAAGCCGGGACACGATTGCGCAAACACGTCGGAGGCTCCGATATCTGCGGCGACGCCTTCGGCCGGCAGATCGCAGGCCACGCCCGTGCTCGATGAGCTATCCCAATACGTCGCCGAAGCCGCGGGAGCCGGCGGCGCGCCGCTCGTCATCGGCGTGCCGTTCACGACCGCGTCCACGCCGACACACGAGCCCGTCGACGTGTAGATCAGGTAGATCCCGCTGCTCACGAGCTGTTGCGCGATCTGCTGCAAGAACGGTTTTGCCGCGGACGAGCCAGTGACGTACACGACGGTGCCGCTGCTCGTCAGGTCCGTGCACGCTTTGCCGACACCCGCACTACCAGCCGCTCCAGCGCTGCCGCCTGCGCCTGTGGCTCCGCCTGCGCCTGTCCCTCCCGCTCCGCCTGCGCCAGCACCACCGGCGGCGGCTGGCAGCGGTAAATCAGGCAATTTTCCGTCGGCGCCGAGCAACGTGAGTCGCTTCGCGTCGTCGAATTGAGTGCACGTTGCGGTCGAGCATTCGTTCTCGAGACTGACGATGTCGGTCGCTGCACAGCGGTTGCAGCCGAGGCCGTTGAAGCCCGTCGCGTCTTCGCAACTCTGTCCGCCGTTTGCCGTTGCCCCGCTCGCGCCGCCGCTCACGACGCCACCGGCTCCTGCGCTTTCGCTCGTGCCCGCGCTGCCCTGCCGGCCGCCCGTACCATTGCCGGTCCCGCCCGCGCTCAGCGACGCGCCGCTTCCGCCCGAGCCGCCCACGTTTACCGCGTCGAAGTATTGGTTCGGATCCGCGAGCTTGGTGCACCCCAAAAGAAATAAACACGACAGCGTGAGGCGACTCGGTCGAAGGCGCGCGTGCTTCATGAATTTATCCTGGTGGGACAGCACGCTCGTAGCAGACAAGCTGCATCCACTCCATGAAGCTCGACTCGCTTCGCGAGCATGTCTCTCGCGCGACACGCATTCGTAACGCCGGCTCAGCGCGCGCGTCCTTCTCGATCAAGATGACGAGCGACCAGGCGGCAGGGGGCGTGGGCGTTTTGGCGCCAGAAAAAGAAGCCGCGAGCCGCCGCGGGCAACTAGCGCGTTTTGTCGGTCAATGTGCTCAAAAACGCGACCAGTGCGTCGATCTCCGCATCGCTCACGGCCGGGCCTTCGGACGGTTTCCTGTTGTAAGGCACGACGCTCATGTTGACGAGGCCGCGATACGCGACCGGCGTATCATCGAAGGGCGTGCCGCTCGGATACCAACGCGTGGTGTTCGACGCGCGCGTCGCATAAAAGCTCACCACGTCGCGCAGCTTCGAAAACGCGCCGTTGTGCATGAAACTCTTTCTGAGCGCGACGTTGCGCAATGACGGAGTCCGAAAACTGACGCACCATTCGTCTTCGCTCGACGGGTTGTCGCGGTCCGCGCGCTCGCACAGTCCTCGATCGTCATCGCGGACGGCGAGCCTCGTGTTCTGCGGAGCGCCCACGGCCTCGTAACCATAGTCCGTGAACATGGATCGCTCCGGGACCGGTGATTTGTCGTTGAGCGTATGACACTTCGCGCAGCCGACCCGCTTCAGGTCCTTGAACAGCGCGAGCCCCTCGGCCTCCTTGGTGCTGAGCGTGGCGGTGCCACGGATGTACGCATCGTACTTGGAGGAAAAAGGCGCCATCTCCGGAGCCGTCAGAAAAGCCTCGAGCGCGCTGCCCAGTGCAGTGGCTGCGGTTTTAGGATCGTCCAAGGCACCGGCGAACTCCCGCTGGAATTCGCGCGCGTAGCTCGCGTGCCTGAGCTTCTCGGCGAGCTGTGACAGATCGAGGTTGTTCATCTCGCGCGGGTTGAGCAGCGGCTGAATCACCAGTGCAGCGATGGAATCGGCACGGCCGTCCCAAAAGAAGCCGCCGTAGGGCTCCGTCTCGAGCGCATGTTTGTCATCGTCTTCTTGATGGAAGCGAAACCTGGGCACGTACTTCAAGTACAAGAGCGACGGCGTGTTACGGCGCGCAAAGACGCCCGGGCGGCTACCGAGCGCGACTCCCAAACCAGACCCGTGATCGCCGGCGAACGCGAGCGCCGGGTCATGACAGCTCGCGCAGCTCGTGCCCTTCGGCTCCGAAAGCGTCGTGTCGAAGAAGATGCGTCGTCCGAGCATCACGCGCTTCGCGCTCTCCGCGGCGGTCGAGCTGACGGGGAGAGCCGCCAGCGACACGAGCACGGCAGTAAAGAGTAGTGCGCAGCGCGTGAGGGCACTCGATCGGGTCATCGCGGCGGACAGGCTAGTGACACCGTCCGCAAGAGTGCGTGAACAATCGGCAACTTCTCGCGCCCGCTTGGCAAAGCGTTGCGTTGTCTTCGAACCGTCATTGGCTGCGAGCGTTTGAAAATCGGAGACCGTCTTCCGAAAAGCAAAGGCAGACGCGAGCTACGCCTCACTCGTTTACGTGGCATTGCGTGAGAATTGCGCAGGTCGGCGTACACGCGCGCAGGTGGAGCGGAGTTTGCACACCAGCCGCGCAACACTCACGAACGTTCCAAGAGGTGTCACGTGATCGACGGCCGTACGACCATCAAGCTGCTCACTGGACTCGCGCTGATCTCTCCGCTCGCGTCGCTCTATTCATGCTCGGACAAGGGTCACACCGGCACGGACTCCGCGCATTCGG
>DATHOI010000340.1:0-2229 GCA_035485095.1 Polyangiaceae bacterium
TCACCATATCCACGTAGTCCGCCGCGCCGAGGTCGAGGGCGATCCTTCGATCTGATTGTCGCTCTTCGCGCCCGCCGGACCAAACGACGACGGGAATATGAGCGGTACTCACATGCGCCTTGAGCTGCGCCAGCACGTCGCGGCCGTCTGCATCTGGGAACAGAGTGTCCAGAACGATGAGGTCCGGCCGCGACGCGACCGCTTGCGCGAATGCTTCCGCTCCTGTCGTTGCCAGAATGATCTCGTGACCGTAAGTTGCGGCAACCGCTCTGACGGTCTGCTGTACTTCCGGATCACTGTCAGCGAGCAGAATACGGTGGCTCCCCGTCGACATCGAATTGGAAGCGACACCACTCACCCTCGAAAGATATCTCCGCGACTACCGTTGATGCAATCCGCACGAGCGCGGCGCTGCACGTTTTTCGACGTTTGTCGCTGAGGCGATCACGGGGCTCGTATCGCACCGCGTCGCACTCTTGGAGCCAGCCTAGCGCCGAAGACTGAGGCAGCTATGCACTCCCAGGTTCGTCAGCAACTCGAAGAAGTCACGATGAGCCGTTCGAGTGGTCGAACTCCGGTCGCTCTGCCCCGGCAAGGCAGCAATAAGATTGCCGGCATAACGATACGGCGACCCGTAAACTCACTGAAGGTTTTGTGAGGCAGATTGGGGCACTCCTGTCGGGTTGAAACGAAAGTCGGCTCGTGTTGCTCTGTATAGGTGCGAGTCGAGTTCATGGACGGCAATGGCCAGTGGCAACCGCTTGAGAACGCGTCTGCCGTTCGCGTCCAATCCGGCGTCTACGAGGTCACGCTCACCCGGCTATCCCCGACATGGCACGTGCCAAAGGACCTGTTCGATGGAACGGTGCTTCGAGTGGATGGGCGAATAACCAGGGAAGTCGTGGGCGCTCGACGAGAGCAGGATCGCGTAGTCTTGAAGGCAACGACCGAGCCCAGCAGGCCGTGATCGCCCCAAAGGTTTCCCCGGAAACGCAATCGACTCTAAGGGGTGAGACCTCGGCTGATCGTGCTGGCGCGGGCGTCGACCCACCTGGCGGAAACCGTAGGCCGCTCGGAATTTTATGACTCGATGCGTACGACGTTCGGCGCCAGCCGTTGCAGGGCTTCGAGGCTGCGCCGCTGCCAATAGAGCTTGGGATTCGCAATGAAGCGCACTTGGAAGCGCTGGCCACGAAGCTCGGTCATGTCGCGAATCCAGGTCACGAAGGCCTTCAGGCAGCTGGAATTGAGAAAAAATAATTGACGAAAGTCGAACTCGACCTCCGCTATCGAAAGGTCGGTAACGACCGCGCTCACCTGTTTCAAATAGACCGCCAGTGGATCGATCGCAGCCATGTCTCCGTTGCCAGAGAGGGCGATCGCGAGCACGCCGGCCCGCAGCTGGGGCTCGAGCGAGAAGCCGACTTGAACCAGGGGAACGAGGCCGATCGCTTGCATCCGCAGCACACTCCTCGCACGAGCTTACAGCATATCCGAGGACGCGACGGAGGCCGAAGCGGTCACGGAAGCCTGAAGTGCTCGCACCCGCGCCCACTTGCGGCGCGACGCCTCGGGGATTTGACGCGGGTCGTCGGGCTCGCTTAAATTGCTCAGATTGTGCTCAGGACCCGCGCCACCACCATCGGGGTTCTGACGGCCGAGGTCGGAAATGCCTACGTGCAACCGATCTTGCGAGAGATCGACGAGGTCGCGCAGGAACGCAACGTAGGTCTACTCTACTTCGTCGAGTGGGTTGGGCCCGGAGAGGCGACAGGGTCACGTCTGCTCACCACCGATCTGGCGAGCATCGAGAGCGTCGACGCGTTGCTCGTGCTGCCGCTCGCCCACAGCCTAAGCGCAGAAGAACTGGGGCGCTATTGCGAGCGCTTCCAACCCTTGCCGATCTGCAGCCTCGCCGATATCCACGGCGCATTTGCCTCGCGAGTCAGCGTGGACAACGAACCCGGTTTGCGCGCGGGAATCAATCATCTGATCCAGGTCCACGGACATCGGAGCATTGCATTCGTGCGCGGGCCCCCAATGAGTGAGGAGGCCGAGCTCCGCTATCGCGTTTACCGCGACGTGCTGGAAGCCAATGAGATCCCGTTCGACGACGCGCTCGTCACGCAGGGCCACTACATGGTGCAGAGCGGAATCGACGCAGTGAAGACCCTGCTCGACGAGCGCGGTCGTCGCCCGCAAGCGATCGTATGCGCTAACGACGGCATG
>DATHOI010000341.1:0-5998 GCA_035485095.1 Polyangiaceae bacterium
GATCACCCGCGAAAGCTGCTCACGTCCGGCGGCGCTGGCACGATGGGCTTCGCGCTGCCCGCCTCGATGGGCGCGCGCATGGCCTGTCCGGACGACGAGATCTGGGTGGTAGTGGGTGACGGCGGCTTCCAGATGACGGCCTGTGAGCTCGCGACCTGCGCGCAAGAGGACATCAAGGTCAACATCGCCATCATCAACAATGGCTTTTTAGGCATGGTTCGTCAGTGGCAGCAGTTCTTCTATGGCGGCCGCTACGTCGCCACGCCCATCAAGAGTCCGGATTTCGTGAAGCTCGCAGACGCGCACGGCCTCAAAGGCATTCGCGTCACCAAGCGTGAAGAAGTGAAGGCCGCGGTCGAAGCCGCGCGCGCGTTCAAAGAGACCTGCATCATCGACTTCCGCGTCGAGCAGGAAGACAGCGTTTACCCGATGGTCCCCGCCGGTGCGGATTTGGACAACATGATCCGCCGCCCCATGCCCGTCAGCGCGGCGGGCGAATTGCCGTCCGAGGAACTGCCCGGCGAAGCAATCAAAGACGCGCCGTCACAACACAATCCCATCTTCGAAACCGGCAAGGATCATTGAGTCATGGCCCAATCTGAATCCCCCACGCTGCGTCATTTCGTGGCTTACGTGGAAGATCAGCCCGGCGTTCTCAATCGGGTCACTTCGCTGTTCCGGCGCCGCTGCTACAACATCGTGTCGCTCAATGTCGGCCGTACGCACGAAGCCGGTATCTCGCGCATGACCTTCGCCGTCGAGGCGGACGAAGACACCGCGCGCCGCATCGAGGCCAACCTGTACAAGCTCGTGAACGTGCTCAGCGTCGAGGACATCACCAACAAGCCCAGCCTCACGCGGGGCCTAGCCTTGATCAAAGTGACCGTCGGCCAGGAAAAGCGCTCGGAAGTGCTGCAGTTGGTCGAGGTGTTCCGCGGGCAGGTGATCGATCTCGATCTCGACACCATGATCATCGAGCTCACCGGCCAACAGAGCAAGATCGACACGCTCGTCACCGTGCTGGCCCCGTTCGGCATCGCCGAAATGGTCCAAACCGGCACCGTCGCCATGACCCGCGGCGCAAAAGGCGGCGCCGCCGCCTCTGCCGCGCAACAACCCCCCAGCCTTAGAACCATCACCGCCGCCTGAGACCGCTCTCTCTGTTCTCGATCTTCTCTCGAACCCGATGTCCAGACCCTTTCATCAAACCCGCCCGCCAAGTTCTGCGTTTTGGCGACGACGCTTCGGAGCACCCGAAGGGGTGTGCTTTGGCGAGCACCGGAGCGGAGCGTACTGCCTGTACGTGAGCACCGGAGCGCAGCCAAGACGAAGCCCAAACCAGAAATCGGCGGGCGTCGCTTCCGGATGCGTCACCTCCCCCCAACCCCAATAACACCATGACGACCCCAGTTAGTAAGCACAACAGGCCACCTCAAGACTACGTGCGAATCTTCGACACTACGCTTCGCGACGGCGAGCAGTGTCCCGGCGCGACCCTTACGTCGGAAGAGAAGCTCGAGGTGGCCCGTGCGCTTTCACGCCTTGGTGTGGACGTGATCGAAGCGGGCTTTCCGTCCGCGTCGCCGGATGATTTTCAGGCCGTGCACGACATCGCCGAGTCGATCGGCGTCGAACCCATCAGCGGTCGCCCGAGCAGCGAGCCGCCGATCATCTGCGGGCTCGCGCGCGCGACCGAAAAAGACATCCAAACCGCGTTCGACGCCATAAAGGTCGCTAAATTCCCGCGCATTCACATCTTTCTCGCGACCAGTCCGTTGCACCGCGAGCACAAGCTGCGCATGACGCGCGAGCAAGTCGTCGCGCGCGCTCGTGAGATGGTTTCGTTCGCGAAGACGCTGTGCGACGACATCGAGTTCAGCCCGGAAGATGCCGGCCGCACCGAGCCGGAATTCCTGCACGAGGTGCTGACCGCCGTGATCGAATGCGGCGCGACCACCCTGAACATCCCAGACACCGTCGGCTACACGGTGCCCGCGGAGTTCGGCGCGATCATCGACGGCATCATGAAGAACGTGAAGGGCATCGAGAACGTCATCGTCTCGGTGCACTGTCACGACGACCTCGGGCTAGCGACCGCCAACGCCTTGGCCGGCATCCACGCGGGCGCGCGCCAGGCCGAGGTCACCATCAACGGCATCGGCGAGCGCGCCGGCAATACCTCGCTCGAAGAGGTCGTCATGGCGCTGCAAACCCGACAGCCGATGTACGGGCTCAAGACGGGCATCGACGCGACGCAGCTCGTGCGCACGAGCCGGCTCGTCAGCGTGCGCACGGGCATGGTCGTACCGCCGAACAAGGCCATCGTTGGCGCCAACGCCTTCGCGCATGAATCCGGGATTCATCAAGACGGTATGCTGAAGCACGCCGGCACCTACGAGATCATGCGGCCGGAGACCGTCGGCGCGAGCAAGACCTTGCTCGTCATGGGCAAGCACTCGGGCCGCCACGCTTTCAGCGTGCGCTTGAAAGAGCTTGGCCACGCGCTCGACGGTGAAGCCTTGGAAGCGGCGTTTCAACGCTTCAAGGTGCTGGCCGACAAGAAAAAGCGCATCACGGACGCAGACTTGGAGGCACTAGCGGCCTCCGAGGTCGGGCGCGGCGTGGAGTATTACGCGCTCGACGCGGTGCAGGTCGTGTGCGGCTCGAGCGGCATGCCCACGGCGACCGTTCGCCTGCGCTGTCCGGACGGCGAGCTGCGCACGCAAGCTGCGGTCGGGACTGGACCTGTGCACGCCGTATTCACCGCCATCGACGAGATCGTCAAGGCACCGAGCGAGCTCGTCGAGTACACGATCAACGCGGTCACCGAGGGCATCGACGCGCTCGGTCATGCCAGCGTGCGCGTGCGCGCCGTGGGCAGCAGTGACAACCGGCTGAATGCGCAACACGGCAGCGGCGGCGCGGCAATCTTGCACGGTCAAGCTGCGGATTCCGACGTGCTCGTGGCTAGCACCAAGGCTTATCTTGGAGCACTCAATCGCCTGCTCGTCACCCTCGGGACCTATGACAAGCAAGCCGACAAGTCGCAAGTGACTGAAAAATCACCGATCAGAGAGCAGACGACTGGAGCCGCGGAGTGAGCATGGCAAAGACGCTTTTCGAAAAGATCTGGAACGAGCACGTCGTAGTCGAGGAACCGGGGCGCCCGGCGGTCCTGTATGTCGACCTGCATTTGATTCACGAGGTCACCTCGCCGCAGGCGTTTTCCGGCCTCAGAACGCGCGGCCTCAAGGTGCGCCGCCCCGACCGCACGGTCGCCACGATGGATCACTCGACACCCACCTTGCCCAAGGCATTGCAGGTGATCGACGACCAAGCGCGGGCGCAGCTCTCTCAGCTCGAGAAGAACTGCACGGAGTTCGGCATCCGCCTGTTCGCACTGGGTAACGAAAAAAACGGCATCGTGCATGTGGTCGGTCCGGAACGCGGCTTCACGCAACCGGGCATGACCATCGTCTGCGGGGACAGCCACACCTCGACGCACGGCGCGTTCGGCTCGCTCGCGTTCGGCATCGGCACGAGTGAAGTGGAGCACGTGCTCGCCTCGCAGTGCCTACTGCAATCCAAGCCGAAGACGATGGAGGTGCGCATCGACGGCGCGCTCTCGCCACTCGTCACCGCCAAAGACATCATCTTGGCGGTGATCGCCAAGATCGGCACGGGCGGCGGTACAGGCTACGTCATCGAATACACGGGCAGCGCAATCCGCGAGCTTGACATGGAAGCGCGCATGACCGTGTGCAACATGAGCATCGAAGCCGGCGCGCGCGCTGGCTTGATCGCGCCGGACGACAAGACCTTCGACTACGTGAAGGGTCGAGAGTTTGCGCCAAAGGGTGCCGCGTGGGACGCCGCGGTCGAGCGTTGGAAGAAGCTCCCGAGCGATGCCGGCGCGACCTACGACACCACGGTCACGCTCGATGCCAGCAAGATCGAGCCGATGATCACGTACGGCACGCACCCCGGTATGGCGGTGCCGATCACCCAAGCGTTGCCCGCGGCTTCGGATTTCAGCGCGGGCTCGGAACGGCAAGCCTTCGAAAAAGCCATGATTTACATGGGGTTGGAAGCAGGGCGCCCGCTGGTTGGTCAAAAGGTCGACGTGGTGTTCGTGGGCTCGTGCACGAACGGTCGCATCAGTGATCTGCGACTCGCAGCTTCCGTGCTCAAGGGGCGTCATGTCGCCGCCGGCGTGCGCGCATTGATCGTGCCGGGCTCGCAAGAGGTGAAACGCCAAGCAGAGGCCGAAGGCCTCGACCGCATCTTCACCGACGCAGGCGCCGAGTGGCGTGAAGCCGGTTGCTCGATGTGCATCGCCATGAACGGCGATCAACTCTCGCCCGGCCAGTACGCAGTCAGCACCTCGAACCGCAATTTCGAAGGGCGCCAAGGCAAGGGCGGTCGCACCTTCCTCGCTTCACCCCTCACCGCCGCCGCCTCCGCCGTCACCGGCAAAGTCACCGACGTCCGCAGCCTGACCGCGGTTTGATTCGAAAGAAAAAAGACATGGCAAGCTTCAGCAAGATCACTGTCGTCGGGGGCGCAGCCCCCTCCCCGCTGAAGTGAATTCAGCAGGGCCCCTCCCCCAGGTTTTGGGGCCCCAGCCCCAAAACGACTGTAAAGACTCTGCGAAAATTTTCTGAGAAAGACGCTCAATGGCAAGCTTCACCAAAATCACGTCTCACGCCGTCGTCATCACCGCCGAAAATATCGATACGGACCAGATCATCCCGGCGCGCTTTCTAAAAGTGATCGACAAGAACGGCCTCGGCAAAAGCCTGTTCTGCGATTGGCGCTACCTGCCGGACGGTTCGGACAACCCGGATTTTCCGTTGAATTACCCCGCGTCACAGGGCGCGCAGATCCTGCTCGCGGGGGACAACTTCGGCTGCGGCTCGTCGCGCGAGCACGCGCCGTGGGCGCTCGTCGGTTGGGGCATCCGCGTCGTCATCTCCACGTCGTTCGCCGACATCTTCAAGGGCAATTCCTTGAAGAACGGGCTCTTGCCGGTGGTCGTCAGCCCAGAGGTTCATCAGAAGCTCTTGGCAGCCACCCGCGCAGACGCCAAAGCGCAGATCACAGTCGACCTGACCAAGACGACGCTGACCTTGCCGGACGGCTCGACGACGACGTTCCCGATCGACCCATTCGCCCAGCACTGCTTGCTCAACGGCATCGACCAGCTCGGCTACATCTTGTCCTTCGACGACAAAATCAAGAACTTCGAATCTATCTCCGGGCGCGCAGCTCCCGCCCCGCTGGAGTGAATCCAGCGGGGCCCCACCCTCAGGTTTTGGGACCCCAACCCCAAAACTCTCCCGCACTTCGACTGAACTTACGGACTCAGAGATGAACCCCAATCCTCCAGTTTCCGGCGAGGCCCCACTCGTCGAAGTTTACGATACGACCCTACGCGACGGCACGCAGCGCGAGGGCATTTCGTACACGCTGGAGGACAAGCTCCGCATCGCGGATCATCTGGACGCGTTTGGCGTCGCGTTCATCGAAGGCGGTTGGCCAGGTTCGAATCCGAAGGATGAAGAGTTCTTCGCGCGCGCTCGTGATCGAGCCTGGAAGCACGCTAAAATCACGGCTTTTGGCTCGACACGCCGCGCAGGGCTCGCCGCCGGGGACGACCCCAGCATGCGCGCACTGATCGCCGCCGGCACCGAAGTTTGCACCATCTTCGGTAAATCGTGGACGCTGCAGGTGACCGAGGTGTTGCGCACCGCGCTCGACGAAAACCTGCGCATGATCGAGGACTCGTGCGCGTTCTTGCGCAGCGAAGAGAAGCGCGTCGTGTACGACGCGGAGCATTTCTTCGACGGCTACCGCGCCGACTCGAGCTATGCGCTCGAGACCTTGCGCGCTGCCATCCGGGGTGGCGCAGAGGTCGTAACCCTGTGCGACACGAACGGCGGCAGCATGCCTTGGGACGTGGAGCGCGTCGTGAGCGAGGTCGCGCGGCTCGTCCAGC
>DATHOI010000342.1:0-3082 GCA_035485095.1 Polyangiaceae bacterium
CAGCGAGCTTCAATGCCATTTGCGCGACATGTCGGAAAATCGGAGCCGCTACCGCGCCGCCTGCGTGCTCGACCATCGGCTCGTCCATCGTGACGGCGATCGCAACGACCGGTTTCTCCGCGGGCACGAAGCCCACGAAAGACGCGATATATTTGTCGATCGAGTAACGACCGGTCGCAGGATCGGTCTTCTGCGCGGTCGCCGTCTTGCCTGCCACGCGGTAGCCGTCGATGGCCGCTTCGACGCCAGTGCCCTCGCCTTCGGTCACGGCGACCAGCATTTCCGCCACTGCACGCGCGACCTCTTTCGAGACGACGCGGCGCCGCACGTGGGGCGCCACCTCACGCACGACCTCACCCGTCGAGGTCGTGACCTTACGCACCAAGAGCGGCTCCATCAGCTCGCCGCCGTTCGCCAGCGCAGCCGCAGCCATCGCCATCTGAATGTTCGTCACTCCGATGCCTTGACCGAACGCGGCCGACGCCGTCTCGACCTGCACCCAGGGTCGCGAGCGCGGGCGCAGCGTGCCCGGGGATTCCCCCGGAAAGGGCAAACCCGACTCTTGCCCGAAGCCGAAGCGCCGGAACGCTTCGTAGAGCTTCGACTCGCCCATACCGAGCCCGATCTTGGCGGCACAAATATTCGAGGAAACAGCGAGAATCTGCGAGATCGTCAACCACTCCGAGGGGTGAGTGTCGCGGATCGTCACGTTGTCGATCTGCATCACGCCCTTCTCGCAGTACAGCTTCTGCGTCGGAGTGATCACGTTGTCGGCAAGCCCCGCCGCCACGGTGAACATTTTCATCGTCGAGCCAGGCTCGAAGGAATCGCTCATCGCGCGGTCGCGGCGCTGGTCCGGTTGACTGTCGGTGTAGTCGTTGGGATTGAACTCGGGGAAGCTGGCCAGCGCTAGGATCTCCCCCGTGTACGGGTTGACCACGACCACCGAGCCACCCGCCGCCTCGAACGTGCGCGCCGCGGCTTGTAGCTCGTGCTCCGCGACGTATTGAATGCCTTGATCGATCGTCAGATAAACGTTGTGTCCCGCGAAGGCGCGGTCGTCTTCCATCCCGTCCGAGAACAGCAAATGGCCCGAGCGGTCTCGCAGGCCCTTGAGCTGCTCGGCGTTACCCTTCAAATCCTCGTTGAGCGCGTATTCGAGGCCGTCTTTGCCTTCGCCGTCGGGCGCCACGAAGCCGAGCATGGGGCCAGCCAACTCACGCCGCGGGTAGTAGCGTCGGCCCTCGCCTTCCACGACCAAGCCGTGAATCTTCTTGTCGCCGAGCGCGTCGTCCGAGAGCGCGCGGATCTTGTCCGCTTCGTCCGCCGAGATCTGACGCTTCAGCCAAGCGAAGCGTTTCTTCGCCAAAATCCGGCGTTCCACCTGTGCAGCGTCGATCCCGAGCACCGCGGCGATCCGATTCGCCGCGTCGCGCGCTATCACCGGGACTTGCTGCGATGGTACGCCGCGCAAGAGCTCGACCGCGTCCAAGCTCACGCTCGGCACTTCCACACTCACTGCGAGCGCACTGCCATTGCGATCATAGACGCCGCCACGCTTCGGGGCGACATGCAGGCGCCGCTGGCGTTGACCTTCGGCGAGCTCGCGCCAAGCCGCGCCGTCGCCGATCATCAGATCGTAGCCCGCGGACACGACGAGGCCGAGCCCGAGCGCCAGCATGCCGCACAGGATGCCCATGCGCAGCCGTACCCAGCGGCGACGCTTCTCGTCGTTCACGGGCACCGGCAACGGCGCAGGCTTCTTGGCGCGAGCGTTCACGGCTCCTCCTGAATCTGCGGCTTTTGCAGCTCGTCGTCCGGCTTGCGTCCGGCAGAGAGAATGCGGTCGGGCGTGGGCTCACTCATGCCCAGCAGCGTGCGCGCTACGAAGTCGACCCGCTCCGGGGTCTTGTGGCTCGAAAGCTCGAGCTCCAGCACGTGTTTGACCTCCCGCAGCCGCTCCACCCGCGCGTGGGCGCGACCGAGCTCGTAACCGAGCTCCACCGATTTCACGCGCAACCCGAGGTGCAAGATAAATGCCGAGGTCGCAGCCAACACCGCGAGCGTCCACAGGATTAGAAATACGCGCTCACTCCTCATGACGCGTCCTCCCAGGGCTCGCGGTCGCTCGCGGGCTCGACCTCGACGCGCAGCGCCGCGCGTAGCTTCGCGCTGCGCGCGCGTGGGTTGTCGGAGAGCTCGCGTTCGCCCGCTAAAATCGGCTTGTTGCTGAGCCGCTGCCAAAACTCGCGCTCCAAGAAGGCGCGCTTCACCAGGCGGTCTTCCAACGAATGGAAGCTGATGATCGCCGCGATGCCACCTGGCGCGAGGATCTGCTTGGCGAAGCCGAGCAATGCGCTCAGTTGATCGAGCTCGCCATTCACGGCGATACGCAAGGCTTGAAATGTTTTGGTGGCTGGGTCCACACCACCGAGGCGCCGTGGACCGACCGCGCGCACGACCGCGCGCCGCAGCTCGAGTGTATCCTTCAGCTCGCCGGCCTCGAACGCCTGCTTGATGCAACGCGCGACACGGCGCGAGCGACGCTCTTCACCGAGCTCGTAGATCACGTTGGCGAGCTCGTCCTGAGATAGCCGCGCGATCAGCTCGAGTGCCGTCTCGCCGCGCGAAGGATCCATGCGCATGTCGAGCGGGCCGCTCGAGCGGAAGCTCATGCCGCGATCGGCGTCGGCGAGCTGTTGCGAGCTCAAGCCGAGATCAGCCAGCAGCCCGTCGATCTGCGTGATGCCGGCCTCCGCCAAGCGCTCCGGAATTTGGTCGAACGACGCGTGCATCACCAACGCGCGCTCACCGAATTGAGCCAGCCGCGCTTGCGCAGTGCGCACCGCCAATGGATCGCGATCGCACGCGATCACGCGCACGTTCGGCGAAGCGGCCAGCAGCGACGCCGAATGACCAGCGCCGCCCGCGGTCGCGTCGACGAATACGCCACCACGTGCTGGCTCGAGCGCAGTCAGCACCTCGCTCAGCATCACGGAGACGTGGGAAAACACCGCAACTTCTTCGAATTCGATCGCGGCCATCGTCATATCTTGATCTGCTCCATCGCGAGCTTGAAGCT
>DATHOI010000343.1:0-15004 GCA_035485095.1 Polyangiaceae bacterium
AAGCGCTTCATCTCAGAGGTGAAGGTGACGGTCCGCGCATACCCCTCCTCGATGTACGCGCTCGAGTACCTCGGACCAGTGGAGCTTATTGAGCATGGCCGATCGGCAACTTTGCATGCCGAGCTGCCCGCACCAATCGCACGCGAACTCAGCGGAAGAGACCAGTGCGTTATTCCGACCGATCTGGCTTTCGAATGCGGACTACTGGACCGCCCGAAGAAGATAATCGCGGACATGTTCGTTCAGAACATTTACGCCAATTGGGGTTATTCTTACCTCACTGACCGACCGGTAGACCTTGATATCGTCCATAGTCTGAACGAGGGCGCGGCAGCTGAATCGGCTTTCCTTGAAGGACTCAATCATGCGCTCCCAGCAGTCTTTCGCATTCCCACCGCATCCCTGGTCTCGCTTCGCAAGAAGGAACCGGAGGCGTTCTTGGTTTTTCGCGATCGGCTGCGCGTCCTTCTTGACCAATGTCATGGGCTTTCCAAACCGCAAGTTGAGCGAGAATTTTCGAACACAATCCTCCCGGAGCTAAATCGCCTTGAGAAACTGGTACAAATCGAAGCAGAGGCTGCCCGAATAGATCTGGCGCGTGACGCGGTCGGTCTTGGAGTTGTGTCTGTCGCGCTCTTTAGCGGGCTGCTTCCTCCCCAGCTTGCGTCCCTCGTGGCATCTGTAGGTGGTTTCGGCTTGGGCAAGTGCCTTCTAGATGACGTCAAACGGCTGATCGTCCTGCCGGAAGTCGCGAAGCGGAGTGACTTTTATTTCCTCTGGAGAGCGCTTGAAGACCGGAGCATTCAGCAAAAATTGTAGGCCGGAAGCTGTCTTCATCCGCCGGTTGCCGCGGAAGCACCATCTGCGTCTTCGCACCCGAACTGGCCCCGGGGCTGGGCGGTATTCGAAACACGCGACGCAGCAAACGGCCAGCGAACGATCGCGGGACGGCGTGTTTCTCGTCCTCACGTCCCAATTGCGAATATTTGCCTGCAAGACAGGCATTTTATTGGCCCGACGACTATGCAGCCACGCTCACAGCGGTTCTAAACTCTTCTACTAGGGCGCGCTACACGGCAAAGGCTAACGTTGGGTGGCTTTTTTAGGGTGAGGTGGAAGCGAGGCAGGGGCCGTGGCTCTCCTCACTTGGTGGTGGGTGCGCTGAAAAAGTTGTTCAGGGGCCGTCCCGTGTAGTCTGCTCGTCATGTTGTTGCTAGGTGACGACCACGAGCTACCGGAGCTGCCGGACGAGCTCGAGATGGCTCTCGTCGAACCGCTCGGGTCGGCTGGGTTAGCTACAATCGACGCGACCCTGCTCGCGTGCACGGACAAGGTTCAACACAAGGGTTGCGCGCATCATCGCGCGGGCACTGGATGCAGGCGGCTTTCCGCCGGCTGACGACTACATCGTCGTTCACGCACGCCGGCTGATTCGCCTCGCCAATGCCGGGACCGTGGTGATTTCGGCAATCCGAGAAAGCCACGTTGGAGCGAGGCCCCGGCGCACCGACGGACCGCGCCGCTGAGACTAACACTACGGGCGGCGCTTCTGGAGCTCCTCCAGGGTAGCGCGCAGCAGCACGAGCATCGCTTGGTCCTTCGTGCGATTGAGCTGCTCTTTCACGACAATCAGCCGCGCGAGGGAGAGCACTCGGAACCGCGCGCCGTCAACCTCCAGCCAATCACTGTCCGGGAGCAAGTCTTCGAACGTCGTGTTCGTTTCAATCGTCGCCAACACGTCCAGCGGTCCGCCGGTGGTTTGCAGCAACTTGTGTCCGCGACTCTGGAGATGCGAACGGTTCGGCGCGATTCGTCGTAGATCGTCCCGGAAGATTGCACCGAGCTCGGTCAGCGCCAGCTCTAGCCGCGTGATGTTCGATTCCGACAGCGCATAGACGATATCCAAATCGATGGTGTGAACTGGTGCGCCCTGCAGCACGGCCGCCATGCCTCCCACGACGATGAACTCCACGTCGTGCGCAACAAGGGCGGAAACAATGCTAGCGATTGCCATTCGGCACTCGCCGTACGTCGCGCACGAGGTCGATGGTGCCTTGCACGTACTGCAAGCGTTCGCTCGGCGTCAAGCTGAGCATCCAACGGATGAGGGACCGGTCGACTCCCGCTGAGTCGTAGGCCGGGTGCGTATCACCTTCGGCGAACGAGTCGACCGCCGCGCACGAATTATCCGACTGCGGATGCTCCGAGGGCGCTTGGTCTGTCGCGGTGGGGTTCACGATTCAACTCTAGAGCAGGAGTTTAGCGGTGCAAAGCAGTACCCGAAGGACACGGGGCCTCCACCGGCATTTGGTCCGCCGCGGTTCTAAACTCCTCTACTAGGGCGCGCAAAGCTCGCCAGCGCAGCGACTTCAGAACCGTGGGTCACGTTTCAGCGCGCCGCTTCGGGCGGCCCTTGCCGACTCGAAGCACCAAGCCAGAAACCTTGCCTGAGCGGCATAGGTGCTCTGCCGAACGCGCGCCTCGGTCGCGCGCTTTCCACATTGTCTGCGGTCTAGGCTTAGGGCTTGAAACGCACGAGCAAGTTCGTTGGGTCGGTTATCCAAAGGTTGCCGTCGGCGCCCGTCGTCAGCCACATCGGGAAGGGGTTTGAGCCCGGCAACGGGAATTGTTCGACGACACCTGTGCCGCTAATGGCGCCGATTTCGCCCGAACCGCCTTCTGCGAACCACACCCGACCGTCAGGGCCAGCCGTGATGCCAAACAGTGTTGGAACGGGGCCGGGAAATTCCGTAACTACTCCTGAAGTCGTGACGCGAGCCACCGAATTGGTTCCGCGTTCCGTTACCCACAGATTGCCGTCGGAGCCCGAGATGATTTCAAACGGACGGGTGGCCGCGCTCTGAAGAGCAAACTCGGTGACCGTGCCGTCGGTCTTCATGCGAGCTACTTTGCCAACGTTCAGCTCCGTAAGCCAAAGATTGCCGTCAGCTCCGGTGGTGATGCCATAGGGCACGCTGCCAGGGGTGAAGGGATCGAACTCGGCGAGGACTCCAGAAGGCGTCATTCGACCGATCGCTTGATAAGTACCAGTGGTCGAGTCGTTTTGGGTGAACCACAGGTTGCCATCGGGCCCAGAAGTGATGCGATATACATAGTGATTCATCGGTAGGAGGAACTCGCTAACCGACCCGCCCACCGTGATGCGCGCGACCTCTCCGGGGGGGCCCAGCCACAGGTTTCCGTCGGAGCCGAAGGTGATCGAAGATTCGCCATCGGTTGTGGGAATCGGGAACGACGTGATGTCCCCCGCTGGCGTTACGCGAAGTAGGAGAGAGGCTGTCGAAACCCAGACATTGCCATCCGGACCCGACGCAATTGCGTACGGGGAGGACGGTAGATCGAAGCTGCGCGTGACGGTGTCGACGGTAAAGGTGAGCAAGACCACTTCACCCGGTGGAGGACCGCTGACGACGGTCACTGTCACTTGCTGGGGTCCCGCGGTGGTGAACGTATGCGTGCCGCTGACGGTGAAGGTGCCCGAGCTCCCCGACACCGTGCCAGGCGACGTCGTATTGTCCGACCAGCTGATGGTGGCTGACAGGTCTGAGCTGGTTTCATCGAGACGTGCGTCGGTGACGACGGCCAGCGGTTGGGTGAAAGGCACTCCGGGAACGTACGCAAAGACTTCGTTCGTCCGCGCAATCGAGAGATGCGTGATGCAGCGACCAACCAAGCAGACCTTCCCCGTCTCACAGGGCGTGCCATCTTTTAAGACTTTGCCGTTGGCATCGGCGCAGCCGAGGGAGCAGGGTTGCCCGGCTGCAGTGCAGTTGTTCACAACGCATTCGCCGCCGCTGCACACGTCCGCCGCACTTAGACCGCACTGCGTTCCGTCGGACGCGAACCCGAGGATAGATGAAAGGTCAGTGCAGTAGTTGGGCGGCGAAGGCGAGGCAGAACAACTGCCGATGTGACATGGGTGCTCGGGCACGCAGTTGGGAATGTTTGCCGGTACGGCCAGGCACGATGGCGCGATACATTGCCCAGTCGCATCGCAAATCTGCCCAACGCCGCATTCGGCGCCGGCCTGAACGTTGAGCTGAGTGTCGACGCAGGTGAGCCCGCACAGGATCCCGATATGGCAACGATTACTGGGCGCGCACGGCGGTCCGTTGACACAACCTGTCGAGCCGCCGCTGCCAGCGGAACCACTGCTGCCCGCGATCCCGCCCGTGCCAGCCGAGCCACTCGTTCCGGGCGAGCCGCTCACCGAGCCGCCCGCACCACTTAGGGAGCCGTCCGTATCACCCGCGCCGCCAGCACCCGCGATCGGTTGCCCGGCGGTCGCTCCCTGCCCGCCATTGTCGGCGCCGCCCACCGCCGCACCCGCAGTGCCGGTAGCACCTGCCTCGTGTACGTTATCGTCGGGCGCTCCGGCTGCGGGCTCGAGAAATCCCCCGGCGCCGCTGTTCTCTCCAGACTTGCCGGCGGTCCCTCCGCTCTGCCCCGCGGCCCCTCCCGGACTCGTACCACCCTCACCAGACGGATTGTCCGAAGGGCTGGCGCAGGCTCCGAAAGTCACCGCCGCAACCAGACCAATTAGCGCACGAGCAACGAATCGCCCCATGGTCGCCTCCGCAGCAGACATTAGTTGAGCTATCGAATTTCTAACAGCCATTTCCAAGTTGAACATGTGACGCAAGGTGACCAATGGCGTCGCGCGGCGCGCGCTCGTGGAATTCGAGTGCTAATCTGCAACAGCAGCGCATGTCGCGCTGTTGTGCAGATAGCCATTTTCACGGTCGATTCGCGAATGACGCGCGCGACCCGAGTTCGCGCGCGATGGTTACGGCGCGTCGGCGCCGTCCGCCCCGCCTTTATTATGTAGCCGCGCTTCTAAACTCTTCTACTAGGGCGCGCAAACCCCCAAAAAATCCAACCGAACGCCAGTAGGTCTGGTCATTTTGTGGATGAGTGGAAGCTCGTCCGTCGCCGGACGATAGTCCTTCGCGCCCGACCCTGGCAGATGGTTGGGCTAAATTCAAAACGCGCGACGCCGCAAGCACTGCTCCGGATCGAGGCATTCCAACCGTCGTTTCTTCTCTGTAAATTATTCACCAACAACTCAGCCAATAAATTCCGTGAGCACTACGCGCCGAAGGACGCAGGAGCGCAGCGGCATTGGGATCGGCGCGCGCTACTGATCGCTTTCCTCGGGCGTGGAGCAGTCGGGTAGGCCTGGGCGTGCTGGCCAGAGATAGTCGGCGGCATAGCGCGGTTCGTCAGGCCACGTGGGTATCAAGCGAAGCACTCCGCCGCGTGTGCCCACGTAGAAGGTGCCGTCTGAAGCGCGGGCCAACGAGCTTGGGTACCACATGACGCTCGGTAAGCGTGCGACGAGCGTGGTCGTGCTGTCCATCTTGGTATGCCAGATCGCTTCCCAGGTAGTGACCAAGAAGCCGTCGGGCAACGGAATCCATGCGACCGGCTCCGAGTCGTAGCGAGCAATAACGTGGCTCGTGAAGTGATCGTGCTCGCGCCATAACTTTGCGAGTTGCCCCTCGCTGATCCCCAGATGCGAGATGCCTTGTAGGACGTAGACAGCGCTTCCGTCGGCGAGTGCCTGGTTTACGTTCTGTGGATCGATTTCGTCTTTCTTACCGGGTCCGATATGGACCAAACGTGGTTCCCCACCCCTACGTTCGAACCATTCGACGCCACCACCGAACTCCCCGTGGTCGAACATGACGAGCCAACCCGATTTTTCTTCGAACACATGAGTCACGTAGTGGGCATGGTCAGGCGACATGCGAGCAGCAAGCGCCCAAGGCAGCTTCGCTGCAGCGCGCCGAGCCGGCTTGAGGGTTGGCCGATCGTCGTCCAGTGTCGCGTCGTAGGACTCGCCGTATGAGTAGCACCGGCTCAATGGGAGCCGAGCCGCTAAAGGCAGGGCGCGCCAACCATCAGGCGCGAGCCGCGCCGGCGGCAAACCAGAAATGAATCGCAGGGGCACGTCCACAACCGTGCCGGTCAGGCCGGAGTCGGCCGGATTGAATCGAATGATATAGCGTCCAACGCTGGGAAAATCGTGGCACTCGAAGCTCAAAGTTCCGAAGCCGCTCAACCCACCCGGCGCCTTCGCATCGTCGCACGAAGCAACATTGGTACTCCGGTCAGGGTTCAGCAAAGTGAATGCGGTGATCTTGTTGTACCTCCCAAGCCCTGCGACCCCTGCGCGCACGCTCACGTCCGGCGTTTGTCCGAGCGTGAGCACGTCGCGTTGTAACCTTAGCCAAACGGGTGGTGCCTCGGTGGTTGGCGAGGGCGTGTGGCTCGCGTACGGGCCGTAAGGATCATGAAATGAGCCAGCGCAGGGCACAGCCTGGGGCGCGGTGGCGCAGGACATTGAACAGAGGGCTACAGCAGCACGAAATCCAAACCTCACGTGGGGGCAGACACCACTGCGATGGCTAAAGTTCCTGGCCAACGTGGGGCGAGGCCACATTCAAAAACGCGCGATGCAGCACAGCGGCCCGCGAGCATTCGCGTGCGCGCGTTGTTCGTCGTCGCGTCTCATCGCGAATATTTTACCAACAACTCAGCCAATAAATTCGCTCGACGGCTACGCAGCCGCGCTCAGCGCGGTTCTAAACTCCTCTACTAGGGCGCGCCATGCTGCAAAAGGCCAACGTTGGTTGGTTTTTTGATGGGCGCGTGGAAGCGCGCAGCGGCAAGAAGCGACGCTAGACTTGCAGCAAACGGACTGCTGGAAAGTACGAACGGAGGCGGTCGAGGTCAGCGAAGTCCGCGGTCAAAACTCGATCGCCCCGTTGTGCCGCCGACGCCATCACGACCGCATCGACGACAGTCGCTCCCTTCACGGCGGCGATCGCCTCTCCAGCAATGCGAGCCAGATCAGGAAAAAGTGGCTCGATGACGCAAGCCTCGAGGAGCGCCGCGATCCGCGCTGAACGTTTGCCCCCGCGCCACGCCTCGACGATGACCGGGGTCGGTACTGTGAGCTCGTACCCGAACTGCTCGGCGAGCTTCAGCTGGGTCATGGTCCGCCGGGCCGCGCGCTCGAATCCGATCAATGCCCCGGTGTCCAGAGTTATGCCAGCCATTCTGCCTGTATGGCGGCCAGCTCTTTGGCGGAGATCGCTCCCTTCTGCTGCTCGTATTCGGCAACGAGCCCCTGGAGGCGACGACGACGCAGCTCTCGGGCCAGAGCCTCCGTGACCTCAGCGCTCAGCGTGCGCTTCGAGCGTTTGGCTTCCTGTGCCATGGCGCGGAGCACGCCCTCATCGACGGTGAGCGATACTTTTTTTGCGCGGCCGCGCGGTGGTAGGCCCGCAGCCTTGGTTTGACGAACTGGCTTTCGTTCAGCTGACCTGAGCATTCGAATATCCTACCTCAGGTAGGATACTCGTTCAAGCCGGGTTCAGCGCGGTTCTAAACTCTTCTACTAGGGCGCGCTACGCTGAAAGGCCAACGTTGGCTGGCTTTTTGAGGGGTGGTGGAAGCGTCGAGCCTGGTAACTAAATCGCAATCCCCATTCGCTCTGCCTCGGCGGATGTTAGCCCCATCGCCACCGTAATTCGCAGCGTTGCCTGCTGCCCCCTGACGCGTTCGTAAGCGCGCAGAATGATCTCTGAGCGATCTTGTTGGCCTAACTCCGTCCAATCGTCCCAGATGACGACCAGACGCGAGACTGGAGCCGGTTCCGGGGGCTCCTCAATGACTAGGGGCTGGCCCTGCTCACCCGGGCTTCCGAGCTCCTGGACGAGCCGCTCCTCGAGAGCGGAAGCAGCGGAAGGGGGGACTTTTTGGAGGCCTCGACGGACGGGCATGGCTCAGCTCCACAATGCGTAATGGTTCAGGCGGATCCAGGACACATCATTATACACGTCGAGGGCGTACATTGCCGCAGCCTGAGTTGGGCGGTACCGCATCTCTACCCACCACTCCGCGGCGATCCGTGCAGTCGAACCACGCAGCGGAGCAAGCAACGCCGCAGGCAGCGGTCTACCTGCCTGATTCCGCGTAAACGCGAGTGCTTCTGCCCAAAACATCAGACTGTGGGGCATGGCGCAGCCGAGCGTCGACGACAAACGTTCCTCGAGCGTAGCGCCGCTAACGTCTCAATTCGCGTCCTCATAGTCCGTTACACCGAGGTCGCGGTTCTAAACTCTTCTACTAGGGCGCGCTACGCTGAAAAGGCCAATTGCCGACCTGAAGCAGCAGACCGTCAGCCTACGCGTTGCGGCCTTTTCAAGCGTGCCTGGACCCGCGCGCTCCCCAATTGCTAATAAGACCGATCACGCACGCGCGCGCGCGCCCATGAGACGGTAAGCGGCATTCCAGGGCACTCAGCCATCCTGCTTCGTGAAGGTCATGTGCGTCGCCTTCTCGCCGGCGACGCAGTCCTTGCAGCGATAGCCCAAGGCACGCCAGTTCATGCCCTCGAAGAGAGCCTCCCCCTTGCCAAGCAGGACCCGAGCGATCGCCAAGTGAAGCTCGTCGATGAGCCCCTCGCGCAGATACTCGCGGATCGTCGATACGCCGCCGCCGATCTGCACGTCCTTGCCACGGGCAGCGTCTAGGGCGCGGTCGAGGGCTTCGCGGATGCCGTCGGTCACGAAAGTGAACGTCGTGCTGCCCTGCATCTGGAGCGGAGGCCGAACATGGTGCGTCAGCACGAAGACCGGGGCATGAAAGGGAGGAGTCTCGCCCCACCATCCGCGCCAAGACTCGTTCGGCCAGGGCCCACGCACGGGCCCGAACATATTGCGCCCGAGAATCCAAGCGCCGACGCCAGTCATGCCTCGTGCGGCAAAGTTGTCGTCGATGCCGGTGGCCCCGCCGTCGGTGCCCTGCAGCTTGCGAAACGTCTGAGTGTTGAAGAGCCACTCGTGCAGCTCCATACCGTTCTCGCCGAGCGGGCGCGCAACATCCTGGGCTGGGCCTGCGCCGAAGCCATCAATGGACAGGCTGAAGTTCGCGACGCGCACCTTGGACATGAGGTCAGCCTAGCCCGCGTCGGATAACCGCGGCGAGAACAGATTCGCTGAGCCAGATCTGGCAAAACTTTCGCGCAAGGGAGGCGGAGCGCTTGCAGCACGCAGCCAACGCAGCGAGAAGTTCGCACTTTCCCTGACGAAGGTTCGTGCGCTAGCCGCCGCACAGCCTGAATTCACTCGGGGACAAATAGCGGCGGCAATGCGTTCTGCGACAAACCGGGTTCCTGGACCGCAAGCTCATAGAGGCGCGTCGCGTCACGCAATGCGCGAAAAGCGTTTTCGGAAAGGTTCTCCGGCGCCCGAGCCACGGCCATGCGCTCTAGCTCGAGAGCACGTGGCGCGTCGCCTGCCACGAACGCGGCCTCCGCGAACGTGTGCCAGCACTCCCAACAGTCCGGCCCGGCATTACAGGCTTTTTGAGCAAACCCCTGGGATTTCACTAGCTCATGCGCGTGCAACGCCCGAATCGCCAAGACGTTGAGCTCCAACGGCGAGCTTGCAACGCGCTCCAGCTTGGCGATCGCGTTGTCGAGCCGTTGCTCGCGATCGGGCCACACGCTCTTCGCTGAATCGCTGACGTATAGACTGACCAAACCCAGGAGAAAGTCCGGGCGATCGGGCGCGAGCGTCGTAGCATGCTCGTAGTTGGATTCCGCTTCTACGGCATGCCGCTGGCGAGCCGAATGACGGCCGAGCCAAAACCAGACATCGGGGTCCTGCGGATTGGACCGCTGCGCGTCAGCCAGGTGCTTCGCGGCACGCGACGCCATGTCGCCATCGAATGAATCGAGCCGCGCCCACCACGTCAGCACGTCCGAGTCCGAGAGCCCTCGGCTAGTATGCTCAGGTGGTGACCTGAGACCCGGATGATATTGCCGCCAAGGAATGTCCTTCAGCAAATACGCGCTGAAGTCGCGGTCGATTCGGTCGGCGCCCACGTGTTCGACGATGGCCTGCAGCTCGGCACCAGTATTGTGCATGTCCGGTTTGCCGAGTAGTTCGCGAAACTGCACTGCATAGTCGAACGGTTCGTGAAGGAGCATGTGAACGAGCATCCAAGCTGCCGCGTAGTTGCGCGCTTGGGTGTTCCTGGCTTCGTAAGATAGGGGCGCATGATTGCCGAAGCTCTCCGCGTAGAACCCGCTGGGATCGAACGAAACCAGGCGCGAGGCTTTGGGCAGCAGGTCGGCGTGGATCAGCGCGCCCTGATAGATGACATCCCCGACCGAGTGATGTGCGCTGCCGGCCGCGACGACGTTGTCGGGATCAGATTCCCCGACGACCGGCGCGGACACCTCACCCCGAATCGTCGAATAGTATTCGGCGAGGCCTTCGTTCAGCCAAACTGGCGTCGCCCCCAGCGCAGCGTGATTGAAGCGGTGCGCCAACTCGTGAGCGAATAGCACTCGGCCGAACGGAGATAGCGTGCCAGACGCGAGGATCGTCGGAACGCCTTCAATGTCGTTGGGCAGGCTGGACTGATAGGTCCCGCCCATCTGCGGCGGAACGAACGGCTGGAGCTCGTCGTAGCTGCGAAACACGACGGCCTGCGTCTTGAACGAGAGTGCAGCCACCGAGCCGTGCACACCCGAGATGTGTGTCACACTGCTCAACAACTCATACACGTGCTCGTACTCCGCCAGCACGTTGACCGCATCGCGCTCTCTCAGGTCAGTCACGATCCGGAAATGATCCGTCGTCAATTCCGACCAAGCATTGCCCCCCGCCGAAGCTGGAGCGAGCTCCGCGTGCTGACCGATGCACGCGAGACCCAACACCGCCATCCCGACACCCAGTGACCAACGTAGAATAGCGCGCATGTCTCCCCAACGTATGTCCTGGACTTGGAGTGAGGCGTCAAGTCGTTCCTGGACGGCGAGTAGCACGCGGCACACTCAGCATTGACCGGGCAGTGAATCCGGAAAGTCCTTGGTACCCGGAGCCGCTCGTCCTTCACGGCACCGCACACAGTGACTCTCATCTACACGATGGACGGCCCCACGCACGGCAACCGATGAAGCCTCATGCTTGGTCAGCCGTGCGAAGCCCAAGGCTGAGCACCAAAGGGATGGCGAGCGCGTAGACAACCAGCGCCGAGAGCCAGATTGCACCCGGCCATTGTTTCTGGACTGCGAAGTAGAACGTGGAGAACGCGAGCGGCCCGACGATCGATGCGAAGCTGACGGCCGACGCTAGCACCCCTTGGAATTGGCCTTGCCGACTCTCGTCGACGAGGCGCGTAGCAAGGGACTGCAAAGTGGGAGTTCCGATGCCTGCGAGAGCAAAGACCGGCATGATCACGAATACCACCCACCCTTGCTTCGCGAAGGCCATGACAATCAGCGCCACGCAAGCTCCGGCGATACCGGCCAAGATGGCGTTTCGCTCGCCAAATATCTTGACGGCTGGCCCAGGCAGAAAGGCTTGCGCCAGCGACTGGCAGACACCAAAGGTGCCGAGCGACAGCCCGATCCACCGGCCGTTCCATTGGAACGCGTCGCCACCCCACAGGGCCCAGCAGGTGCCGTACGCTTCGCCCGTAGCGCTGAGGAGGAAGAACACGCAGACGACCGGCATCAGGTTCTTCATCGAAAAGGCCCAGAGCAGCGGACGCAGCGGATTGAGTGCGACAAGGTCAACCTTCTCGTGGCTGGGCGCGCGTGACTCTGGAAGCACGAACGAGGCGAGCAGCAGATTGCTCGCATTCAGCGCAGCCGCAGCGATGAAGGGCAGCCTCACCCAGTAGTCGCCGAGCACACCGCCAAGAACTGGCCCGATGATGAAACCAGCACCGAACATGGCATTGAAAAGGCCAAAGCGCCGCGCGCGCTCGTTCTCGGGCGAAATGTCCGTGATGTAAGCTGTCGCAACCGAGATGTTGGCACTGGTCAATCCAGCAATGGCTCGCCCAACGAGTAGCATCCAGAGCTGCGGAGCGAACGCCATCACCAAGTAGTTGATGGCCGCTCGGTGAGCGAGATCAGGAGAATGGGACGTCGGCCCAGACGGTCACTCAATGCGCCAAGGACGGGCGCGAAGACGAACTGCGTCGCCGCGTAGAGCGCGGTCATGATCCCGATGACGGGCGCGATGCTCCGAGTGTGCGTCACCTCTGCGAGCAGTTTTGGAAGAATCGGGAACACGAGCCCGATGCCTACGGCGTCGAGGCCGATTGTGGCGAAGATGACAACTAGCGCTCTGCGCATCCTGAGACTCGCGATTCCGACTGGGCGTGAAGGCCTACTGAGCGACACAAATGACGAGCTTGCCGGTGACGTGCCCCTTGGCGCTGAGCTCCTGCGCTGCTGCCGTTTGCTCGAGCGGGAAGGTCTGCTCCACGCGCAGACGGAACTTACCCTCGGAACAAAGCCGAGCCACTTCGGCGAAGATTCGCTCCGGATGTTTCGGAGGTCCGTGACAGAACTTCGCGCCGTACTGCGGAGCGGTGAGGTCGGCTGCGGAAAGCACACGCGAAGGATCGCCGACGATATCGATCAGCTCGGGGATGATCCCCGAGCCGGCAACATCGAGGGCCGCGTCGACGCCTTCTGGCGCGAGCCCCCTTACTCGTTCCGCTAAGCCCGGTCCGTACGTCGTCGGTTTGGCGCCGAGCCCGCGCACATAGTCGTGCTTGCGCTCGCTCGCCGTGCCGATGACGGCAATCCCTCGGAGGCGCGCGAGTTGGATGACGGCCGAGCCAATCCCGCCCGCGGCTCCGCTCACCAGGAGTGTCTCTCCGGCTTTCACACCGAGCTGCTCGAGACAGCGCCAGGCCGTTTCGACGATCACGGGAAGCCCACCTGCAACCTCGAACGGTAGATCGTCAGGCTTGTGAGCCCAGTGTGTGACAATTGCATACTGGGCCACGGTGTTCGCGCCGTAGCCGAACACGGCGTCGCCGATCGAGGCGTTCGAGACGCCCGGGCCGACCTCGTCCACGACGCCCGACGCCTCGAAGCCGACACCGGAGGGCAATCGAACCGGCGTGGCATCGCGCGCGTCTCCCGCCCGATCTTTCCAGTCGGATGGATTCACCCCTGCGGCCCGGACGGCGATCCGCACCTGACCGGGGCCAGCGTGCGGCTCATCGATCTCGACGACGCGCAGCACCTCCAGACCTCCGTATTCGCTGAACTGAATTGCCTTCATGAGTGTCTCCGTCTGCATCTCGCGCCGGCGGAAGGAACCTCGAGTGAGTCGAGCTTGCGCTTTGGGTCTTGGGTCGTCCAAGACATTGTTGATCTCACATTTGAGACCTAGTAGGTCTTGGTCCTTCGCTGCCCAGCATGGAGGTCGAACGAGTGGAGCTTCGTCACCTGCGCTACTTCGTCGCGGTCGCCGAGGAAGAAAACTTCCATCGCGCAGCCGAGAAGGTGCACGTTTCCCAATCGCCCCTCAGCCGCCAGATGCAGCAACTGCGAGAAGAGATTGGCGTCGACCTCTTCGAGCCGTCAGGGCGGGGCGTAAAGCTGACGCTCGCCGGGCGCATGTTCCTGGACAGAGCGAAGGCGATTCTGGCGGCCGTCGACGTGGCCGTGGCGGAGGCGCGAGAGGCGACGGATGGCAGGATCGGGACCATCGCGATCGGCTTCGAGCCAGGAGCGGGATACCTCGGATGTCTCTCGACGATCGTTGCGGAGCTTCGAAAGCGGCAACCACGCGTGAGCGTGAAGCTCTTGCCGATGATCAGCACCGAACAATGGGAAGCGCTGCGGCTCGGCGAAATCGCGCTCGCCTACGGCAACGAGGTCCCGGACGATTCGTCGCTGCGGAGTGTCGTGCTGTCGAGAACGCGAATAGGGATCCGGCTGCCGAAAGAGCATCGCCTCGCGAGAAAAGCAAAGCTCAAAGTCAGGGATCTCGCGGACGAGTCGATACTGATGGGACCGCGGCGACTGCGGCCGCGATTGTACGACGACATCATCGCGGCGGTCCGCGCGCGCGGTGTGGTGTTGAAGCTGGCGCCGGAAGTCGTCGACGGAGAAGCCGTGTGGGCGCTCGTCGCGAGTGGACTCGGCATGACGTTCGCAGCGGAGAACGGGGCTCGGTTTCTCGACGCCGGCGCGGCGCTCGGTCGCCCAGGCTCTCTCCAGGTCGGGTCCGGGGTGTGGCGGCCGTTGAGCGATCTCGGCGTCGAGGTGTGCGACATCGTGGCGTGGCGGGCCGACGCCGCGCGGTCCGCTCTGCTCCGACCGTTAATCGAAGTCGTTGCTGAGGTGCGCTTACGGCTTCAGAGCTCGAGGCCTTCGCGCCGCAAAGGTTGAATGCCGCGGCCACGCTGCCCCAAATGCGGAGCGCCTTGGCGCGCTCCTCCTGGCTCCATTTGGCCGGCCTCGCGTTTCCAATTCGGATGCGACCGAGCTCGACGTCGAATCGACGTCGCCAAAACTGGGTGAGCCGGATCGTGTAGTCTCCCTCGATTCAACCCAACGGTGGAGACCTCAATGTCACTTTCCGTTCTTGCGTCTTTGGGCAGCTTCGTTAGCGGATTTGCTGTCCTGATCTCGCTAATCTACCTCGCGCTTCAAGTGAGGCAGACAGAGCGCAATCAGCAAATCTCGATCAGGCACAGCCGCGTGTCGCGCACCGTCGAGCTGCACCTGGCGCTCGCGGACCCTGCCGTGGCGGATGCCTGGCTTCACGGTTCGGCGCGCCCTCAGGACATCACTCAAACCGAGCTGAGCCAGTTCATCAATCTCTGCCGCGCGCTCTTCTTCCATTTCGAAGACTCGTTCTATCAGCGCGAGGAAGGACTGTTGAACGACGACGCGTTCGAAACCGTCGTTGCGGGCGCTCGGCTCTCGGCGAGAAGCCCTGGCTGGCGAGCCGCCTGGAGGATGGCGCGGCCCAACTTTGGCGGACGGTTCCTAGCCTTCATGGACGCAGTGGTCGCCAAGTCCGCGGTCGAGCCCCCCGTGGATCTATCGCTGGAGGCGTGGAGGGTCGCTTTCGCATCCGAAGCGTCGCGGACTTCATAGGCGCGAGCCGCGCGTTAGCGCCTGGAGCAATCTTTGTTGGCCTAC
>DATHOI010000344.1:0-2293 GCA_035485095.1 Polyangiaceae bacterium
GGCAAGACGCGCCGATCGCGGCGCCACTCGGCAACATGCCCACGCCCGCACTGCCCGCATTGCTGCTGCCAGCCCCGGTGTTCCCGGTGGTTCCGCCGGCATTGCCAGCGTCGCCGGCATCAGTGCCAAAGTCACCGCCGAGAGCTGCTGTAGTCGCCGGCCCGTCAGAGCAGGACGCCATCCCCGCGAGACACCCAAAAGCAGCGGCGATCACCCAAAACTTGTTCGTCATAAGCCAAACCTCGGTAGCCAAGAGAGCTCAGACGTCGCCCACGCTCGAACGACTCCGAGTACAGCTCCCCACGCTATCCGAATCAGCTGCATTCCACAATGCAGCGCGATTCAGCTCATTTCGGGGAGGTCTGATGTCGTACTCAGTGCGCGCGAAGCGTCTACAGCGATGCGGCTCGCGCGACGAGCGACGCTAAGCGCTCGGATCAGTCGTAGCGAAGGATCGACAAGCAGGGCGTCGGCGCGAGCCGCTCGCGACCCCCAAGCGAGCCGAGCTCGATCACGAACGCGTAAGCAATCACGGTTGCGCCCTGACGATCGACGAGCTCACCGGCAGCGGCTGCCGTGCTGCCCGTAGCCAGGAGGTCGTCGACGACCAGCACCTGAGCGCCTTCACGAAGCGCGTCGCGGTGCATCTCGAGCTCGCTTTCACCGTACTCGAGCGAGTAGCTCACCTTGTCCGTGCGGTGTGGCAGCTTCCCCGGACGACGCACGGGCACGAAGCTCGTGTTGAGTCGCGCCGCAAGCGCGCCCCCAAAAATGAAACCACGCGACTCGACACCCACGACCGCGTCGACCTGTTCACCGACGAAGCGGTGCGCAATCGTGTCGAGCACGATGTGAAACCCACGCGGGTCCGCGAGCAGCGGTGTGATGTCTCGAAACAACACGCCGCGTTGCGGAAAGTCAGGTACGTCGCGGATCAGCTGGCGCACGTAGGCGAGGGCATCGAAATGCGGTGCGGCGTCCACGCGCAAGGGTTTGTCGGGCGACGCTTCGGTCGCCTTCTTCAGATCCACACCGCGCGGAGTCGGCTGCGAGCGCGCAGGTACCGGCTTGGAGGATTTAGCGAAGCTGCCCTTTCTGACCGCCATGACCGAGCATGCTAGTCCTGTGCTCGCGGCCCTGCTCAGAAAAGCGTCGCGCGTCTCGAACGAACGCTGGACGCTAGCTCAGATCGCTCAAGATTCGAGCGACGAGGTCGTCGCTCTCGCGCGCCCACAGATCGAGCGCGAGCGGGGTCAGACTCGCGACGCCGGCATCGAAGGCCTCAGTGTCGGAACCGGCCAGGCCGGGATGGTCGACGCTGGGTCCGCCCAGCCAGAGGTACTCGCGCCCGCGCGGATCGCGCCGAAAATCCACTTCGTCGTGATAGATGCGGCGGCCGAGCCGTGTGCTGCTCAGGCGGCTGTAGCTTTTTGGGACGTTCAGGTTGAGCAGCAAGGGCGCGGTGATCGGGCGTAAGAGCAAGGCCTGTGTCACGCGTCGCGCGAGCTCGGCTGCGTGCACCATGCTCGCGTCGTGAGGCGTCGATACGGCGAGTGCCGGGATGCCTTTCAGCGCAGCCTCCCGCGCAGCAGCGACCGTCCCGCTGTAGAAGACGTCATCGCCCAAATTCACGCCGTGGTTCACGCCCGACACGACCACGTCCGGCCAGCGCGGCAAAATGCGCGTCCGCCCGTGCAAAGCGACGTACACGCAGTCGGCCGGCGTACCGTCGATCGAAAACACGCCTGGCGCAGGCTCGAATAGCCGCAAGGCGCGGTGCACGCTGAGCGCGTGACTGGTGGCGCTCTGCTCGATCTCCGGCGCGCACACGATCACCTCCGCGAACTCGCTCAATGCCTCACGCATGGCCTGGATGCCGTCCGCGCGGTAACCGTCATCGTTGCTGAGCAGGATCAGTGGGCGCGACATCGGTTCAGCGTACCAGAGTCTCGCGCGCCTGAGCTCCCGACGACACTGAAGCCACGCGGGATTGGGGTGTCCGCGCTATCGTGGACTGGCACGCGGCGATCGGAGTATCTTGAGCGGGTGTCGGATGAGCAGCCGAGTGCGCGATTCGCGCTGGAGATTAAAGCGCTAGTCGAGCAAGAGCTCGCGCGAATTTCCGTCCTCGCGACGCTGCGGCTCGACGGCGAATCACTCGTCCTGCGCCGCGGCAGCCACGAATCCCGCGCTGACATCCGTGGCACTTTGGCGCAGTGGGATAGCTTGCCCGATGATCTACGCGAACGCCGCGCGCGACAAATCGCAGCGCTTTTGGTCGGCGAGGGCCCAG
>DATHOI010000345.1:0-2533 GCA_035485095.1 Polyangiaceae bacterium
TTGCGGGGAGAGGAAGCGACGCATCTCGAATCGGTAAATGGCTGCGACGCTCGTCGGCGGCGACCATTTCTGGCGACAGCGTCGCGTTCGGGTCATTCATGAGCTGACGGTACAGGCCGCCATAGCTGCCCCCTGCGTTCCGCAGCATGGGTCCGAGATCCAGGGACTTGTCAGTGCCCCCGGGCTTGATCAGCTGGATCATCGCCACGCTGCCAGGCTTGATCTCCCAAAATTCGACTGTGTGGGTGGTTGTAACGCTAACGCGCGCCAGGAATTGCCCCGCAACGTGCGACGCCCGGCGCGTGCTGCCGCTCGCTACTGACGCCGCATTCGCGCTTGCGTGCGGTCCACTAGCAACATCCAACTTGCTGTTTCCGCAGCTGACACTGAGCAGCGCAGTCGCATTCAGTAACATTCGCCCGAGCCAACCCACCTTGTTTTGCAACATGCGCGCCTTGTCTCATGAGCTAGCGAGTCCGTCAATACAACCGAAGCGCGAGACGTTCGCTCATGAGTGACTCTTGCGACTGCTTTCAGCTGCGGCGCCAGGATACAGCGCTGCGCTGCGCGCGACGCCATCTCTCGCAGCTGCCGATCGAACTACCAAGTTTGCGCTTGAGCTTCGCTACCGCGTCCGCGCGCTCCCGCAGCTTAGGATCGTGAAGTTTCGCCACGATGGGCGCGAGCGACGAGCCCGTGCTGCAGACCGGAGTTGGGCGCCCGCCGGCGTCGTCTATGGTTGCAAGGCCTTGGTCATGGCGACGCTAGACGAGCTCTTGCCTGCGGACTGAGGGTTACGCTTCGCGCATAGTACTTTTGTCGGATGCCGGTCAGCGGTCGCGCTCTCAGGCAGACCGTCAGGTAGTGAATCCGTACTCGGATTTGGGTATGTTGGCTTGGCTGCTCGGCCAGTCGGGAATCGTGGCAGCGCCATATCCAAGCGGTAGTCGCGATCAAGAACATCTAAATCGTAGGGCATCGGGAAAATCTTCTTTCAGTTCGATTTTTTGCGTTGGGTTCGTCGCAGTTGCGAGCGCGCGACCTCGCCTGGACGGACACGCCGACAAACTCGTCGGCCATGAGAGCCGACGCGCTCACCGGTCGCTGATGTAGAAATCGTGCTCCGCGCTGAGCTGCTCGAGCGAGTTTCGCCCCGCTCGAGTTCTGCCACGGCGTGCGCAGAGGGCGCGTGTCATGCTTGCCCACCGTGCTCACCCGACTCTTCGGCTACGGCGATCGCTGCGTGGAGAACTTTTCCGCCGCGATCGATCGCCTCGGCCTGAGCGGCTGCGTCGTGGTCGGAATCGTCCTGTACGGCGCCTATGGTGCGGTCGACCTGATCCGCTTCATCGCGGCTCACCAGCCTCGTCGGGCTCGTCGCCGTCCTCAACAGACAGCGCGCCGAGCATGCCGCACGACGCGAGCGTCAGGATGGTGTTCGCGCCGAGCGCTTCGAGCCTCGACATGTGATCGCGGCCGTCGAAGATCGATTCGATGACACCGCGTGCCGCGCGGTCGTAGGCGAGATAGATCTCGGTGCGCTCGGCTGTGCGTAGCGATTCGTCGAGCGCCGCGAGCGCGTCGTTCTTGTGGATCATTGGTCGTGGTCGTCCTGTCAGCGGTGGTAGGCACGCGGCCGTCCCGGATCTGGAGACCGCCCGGATGAATCGACCGAGGGGCCAGCACCTCCGCCGCTGGTCTGCAGTCGCTCGGAGCTCCGTTCTACCGCGACTCGATTCGCGGACGCCGCTGCCTGATCCTCGCGGATGGGTTCTACGAGTGGAAGATCCTGCCCGGCGACAGCAAGAAGCCAGTGAAGCAGCCCTTCTTGCTCAAGCGGCACGACGGGCAAGCCGTTCGCGTTCGCGGGCATGTGGGACAAGGTCTCGGTGAAAGGCGAGTTCGTCGACGCGGCGACGATCCTCACGACCGCACCGCGGGGTGTCGCTGCGGAAGTGCACGATCGGATGCCAGTGATCTTACCGCCTGAGAATCACGCGAAGTGGCTCGACCCGAGCTCGCGCTATCTCGATCTACTCGAGCCCGACGCGGCGACGCTCGAGCTTGTCCCGGTGAGCACCGCCGTCAATAGTGTGAAAAACGATGGACCAGAGTGCGCCGAGCGCGCCCCATAGCAATGGCTGCAAAGGCCACTAGGTGAGTTTCAACGATAGAGCAACAAGGGCCACCGACGCCCGGCGGCCCCGTTTGCTCACTCGATCAGATTCTCACCCAGGACTGCCACTTGCAATGTCTTCCAAGACGTAGATGCGGTTCGCCGTGTCGAGCGCCCAGATCCTGCTTCCGGCCCAACCAAGAACAGGGTCCGCGCCAGCGACTGCGATCTTCGCAATCGTAGCCGATGGAGGCGGAAACATGTACTCCTCGTAGTCCTGCCTAGGGTTACCCGTTCTGTTTTCTCCGTTCACGCCGCCCAGCCAGCCCCAGACCATGTTGCCAGCGACAACCCATGAGTCTGTCGCATAAGTTACTCCGTACGGGACGGTCTTGCCGGTTGACCACGCAGGGGTTT
>DATHOI010000346.1:0-14209 GCA_035485095.1 Polyangiaceae bacterium
GAGCGAGCTCGGCTTCGATTCGAGCCCGCAGCACGCGCTCGATCACAGCCCGTGCTCCTCGCGAATTTCTCGAAGCAAGTGTCGGCACGCGACCAGGCACAGCGCGAGCACGTCGTCGAAGCCGCTGTCCGCGCCGTAGTAGGGGTCCGGAATCGGGGCACCGGCGGGAGCGGCGGGATCGAAGGCACGGAGCAGTCGAATTTTGCGCGCGACGTCCGCCGAGCGAGCGAGCCGCGTGAGGTCCTCCAGGTTCGAGGAGTCCATCGCGATCACGTACTCGAAGCGCGCGAAGTCCTTGGCCAAAAATTGTCGCGCGCGACCGCCGATCGCGATCCCCG
The DNA here is from genome assembly GCA_035485095.1 of Polyangiaceae bacterium. Classification (GTDB taxonomy): domain Bacteria; phylum Myxococcota_A; class Polyangia; order Polyangiales; family Polyangiaceae; genus PMG-095. Next base: position 339 of record DATHOI010000346.1, read on the forward strand.
CTCGCTTGCCTGCGGCGCGGGCGCGGTCGTCGGGAGGGTCACCCGCGTGGTACCCGGCGGTGCCCGCGCTATCGATTTCGATCGCGCGCTCCAGGCCGGCCTCTGCAACGAGGTGCCGGAACACACCCTCCGCCGTCGGTGAGCGGCAAATGTTGCCTAGACACACGAAGCACACGGAAATCATTGGCCGGCGTCTCCTCGCAGCGGTTGCTACATGTGCATGCCCTTGAGCAGGCGATAGATCGTGTAGCCAAACGCGGAAACGGAGCCGATCAAAATCAGCAGCACGATCGTCGGTCGGCTCTTCACCGTCGGCCGCTCGTTGCTCGGCTCCAGGTCTGGCATGCGCGGCAGTGTAAGCGAAAGCCCTCGGAAGGCACTGCCGCTCTGGGTCAGCCCGGCCAAAGCCTGGCAAAAAACCGCGAAACGGTCGTTTATCCCGGCGTAAACGGGTCACGGAACGCCCGAAACTTGGGGACTCTCGGCGTTCTCCGCGATAGACTCGAAGCGAGCGCATGCTTCAACCCGGCCAGATCATCCAAGACAAGTACCGCATCGTCCGCCTGATTGGGCAGGGCGGCATGGGTGAAGTTTACGAGGGCGAGAACGTGTCGATCGCCCGGCGCGTCGCGATCAAAGTGCTGCTCGGTGAAGCAGCCATGAACGCTGACATCGTGCAGCGCTTCGAACGCGAAGCACAGGCCGCCGGTCGCATCGGCAATGACCACATCCTGGAGGTGCTCGACCTGGGCGCGTTGCCCACGGGCGACCGCTTCATGGTGATGGAGTTTCTGGATGGTGAGCCGCTCAACGGACGCATCGAGCGCTTGCGGCAGCTGACCGCAGAGCAAGCGATTCCGATCGTGGTTCAGGCGCTCGCTGGGCTCGCCGCCGCGCACCAGGCGGGGATCATTCATCGCGATCTGAAGCCCGAAAATTTGTTCGTCTTGAAGCAGAAAGCCGGCACGCCGGACTACGTCAAGATCATCGACTTTGGCATCTCCAAGTTCAGCCAACTCAGCAATGAGGGCATGAAGATGACCAAGACCGGCTCGGTGATGGGCACGCCGTACTACATGTCGCCAGAGCAGGCGAACGGCAGCCGAGAAGCAGACGCGCGCAGTGATCTGTATGCGATGGGCGTCATCTTGTACGAGTGCGTCACGGGAGCCGTGCCCTTCGACGGCAAGACGTTCAACGAGCTTTTGTTCAAAATCGTGCTCTCCGATCCGCCGCCGCCGCGGCAGCTCGCGCCCCATTTGGACCCGGCTTTCGAAGCCATCATCTTGAAAGCAATGGCGCGCGAGGTCGGGGATCGCTTTCAAACCTGTGAGGAATTTGCGCAAGCGTTGCGCGACTATCAGGCGGGCCGTGGCATGCCCCTCGCGGACATGACGGGGCCCATGCCCGCGCTTGCCGTAGCACCCGCACAACCACAAGCCGCAAAGGCCGTGCTCGGAACCGGCGCGAATTGGTCCAAGACCGACGGTGAGCTCCCCAAGCGGAGCAACGCCGGGCTCGTCGCCGGGCTCGTCGCCGGCACGCTGCTGGTCGTCGGGGGCGGCGCCTTCGCGGCTATCAAAGTCATGCACAGTGGCTCACCGAACGAAGCGCCGAGTGCATCGGCGGCGGGCAAACCGACGCCAGAAGCGCCTCCGCCGACCGCTCTGGTCGCCACAGCCGCGAGCCCAGCGCCAGCGAGCGCGACCGCGGAGACAGCACCCGCTCCAGCGCCGAGCGCAGCGGTCGCGGCAGCGGCAACAGCAAAGCCCGCAGTCGCTGCGCGGCCCGCCGCTGGCCGCCCCGCCGCACCGACGCCCCATCCGGGAAAGAAGCCGGGCGGCGCAAAACCCTCGTCGGGCGGCGGAACCGACTTCGGCTACTGACCAACCTGGCGTGAGATCCGCGCTTCAAACGCGGCTTACCCACAGTCGAGCAAAACGGGTGTTCATGAGCGGTCTCTCCGGGAAAACGCTGCTGATCACGGGCGCCAGTCGCGGCATCGGGCGAGCCATCGCGCTCCGAGCGGCGCGGGACGGCGCCAACATCGCGGTACTGGGCAAGACCGACGCGCCGAATCCGAAGCTCGCCGGCACGGTGCACGAGACCGTGACCGCGATTGAAGCCGCAGGCGGCCGCGGCATCGCCTGCGTGTGCGACGTGCGCTTCGAGGATCAAGTCGAAGCCGCGGTGTCGAAGACCATTGCGACCTTCGGCGGCATCGACGTGCTCGTCAACAACGCGAGCGCAATTCAGCTCACCGGCACTCTCGCCACGGACATGAAGCGCTTCGATCTGATGCACCAGATCAACACACGCGGTACCTTCCTGTGCTCGAAGGCGTGCCTGCCGGCTTTGGCGAAAAGCTCGAACCCGCACATCTTGATGCTGTCGCCACCGCTCAACCTGGACGCGAAGTGGTTTGCGCCACACCTCGCATATACGATCGCCAAATATGGCATGAGCCTGTGCGCGCTCGGCCTCGCCGAAGAGCTCAGACCACGCGGCATCGCCGTGAACGCGCTGTGGCCGCGCACCGTGATTGCGACCGCCGCGGTTCAAAATCTGCTGGGTGGAGACCCGGCCATGGCCCGCGCTCGCAGCCCGGAGATCGTCGCCGACGCGGCACGCTTCATCTTGCTCCGAAAAAGCTCGGAATTTACGGGCAATTTCGCGATCGACGAGGATATCTTGGCCAGCGCGGGCGTCAGCGATTTGTCCGTTTACTCGGCCGTGCCGAGCGACCAATTGTTGCCCGATCTGTTCTTGTAGGACAGAGCGGCGGACAACGAACAGCGCAGCAACATCAGCGACAGTGAATCAAAGCATGACCAAGCCGTTCGTGCCCGAAATGTATGCCATCGATTTCGGCACCAGCAATTCGCTCCTGGCCGCCGCCAATCGCGACGCCACACACCCGCCAATTCCGCTCGACGAGCATGCCCTGGACCCGAGCGTGTTCCGCAGCATCTTGTATTTTTCCGATGACCTCGCTTGGTCGTTCGGTGCCGGCGCACTCAGCGACTACGTCGCACAGGGGCTACGCGGTCGCTTCATTCGCTCGGTGAAGCGCTTCTTGCCGATGCAGAGCTTCGCCGACACGCGCATCGGGACGCGCAAAGTAACGCTCGAGGAGCTGGTCGGCATGTTCCTCCGCGAAATGCGACGCCGCGCTAACCAGTACTTCGAACGTGACGTGCGGCGGGTGATGTTGGGTCGACCCGCGCGCTTCAGTGACGACGACCAAGCCGATCAGCTGGCCGAAGCGCGCTTGCGGCGCGCAGCCGAATTTGCGGGCTTCGAGGACATCCACTTCTGTCCAGAGCCACTGGCGGCCGCGTACGATTTCGGCACCACCAAGCCTGGCGCGCACACGTTCTTGGTCGCCGACTTCGGCGGCGGGACCTCGGACTTTACGGTAGCCCGCCTCGACCCGACTCGGCAGAGCAGTCTAGAGGTGCTCGCGATCGGCGGCGTCGCGCAAGCCGGCGATGCATTCGATGGCTCCTTGATGCGGCACGGCATCGCCGAGCATTTCGGTTCGCGCGTGCGCTATCAAGTGCCGTTCGGCTCCAACTGGCTGGAGATGCCGGCGCCGCTGATGGAACGCTTGTGCTCGCCCGCCGAGATCTGTCTGCTGGCGCGGCGTGACGTCTTGGATTTTTTGCGTGGCGTGCGCTCCGGTTCAGCAAAGGACGACGACAAGCGGCGCGTCGACCAACTGACGACGTTGATTGAGGACGGGCTCGGCTTTCAATTGTTCGAGGCGATCGAACAAGAAAAGCGTGAGCTCTCCGCGCAAGCTGCCGCCACCTTTCACTTCGAATACCCGGGCATCGACATCCAAGAAAGCTTCACCCGCGAACGCTTCGAACAGGCAAGCGCGCGGGTTTCGAGCGCGATTTTGAACCGCTTGGATGAAGTACTGGAACGCGCTGGGCTCTCTCCTTCGGACATCGAACGTGTTTGCTCGACGGGCGGCACGGCCAAAGTTCCGATCATCAATCGGGGACTCGAGGCGCGGTTCGGCGCGCACAAGCTGCAAGCGCTGTCCAGTTTCCACGCCGTGATTCAGGGGCTCGCCGAGCGCGCGCGCCTGACGTTGAACCAAGAGTGAGCGAGCAGCGCGAGCGATGCCTAAGCCTCACAAGCCCAAATTCAGCCTCGCGCCGGTGGAATTTCGCGAGCGGAGCCTCGCCGGCCGCGGCGTGTTCGCCAAACGTCGCTTCCAACCCGGCGACGTGATCACGCCGTATGCGCCGAAACAGCGCCGGCTCGACATCGACGACCCAGAGGCAACGCTGGCCGCCGAGAGCAAGCTGACGTTGGTGTCGGAAAAATGGACGGTGATCGTGCCTGACACGAGCGTGCCCGGCGGCTGGTTGTGCAATCACAGTTGCAACCCCAACGCCGCCATCTTTTCCGATCGCGAAGGGCGCATTCAATGCAGAAGGCCCATCTCCCCTGGGGAAGAGGTGACCATCTTCTACGGCTGGGTGACTCGAAATGAGCCGGAGCGTGACCCGTGCCGTTGCGGGTCACGACACTGTCGAGGCTTCATCAACTTCGATCTCAGCGATCAGGACGCCGCGCTGGTCGATGGAGATTCGTCGGCCAGCGCCGCCGTGCGCGCGCGGCTCGAGGAATACGTCGCGTTCCTGCATTCGATTGGCCAGGAGCAAGTGCTGGACACCATTCAGCGCACGCTCGTAACGCTGCGCGCGAAGCAGCGCTGACCGAGCGCGCCCGCGCCTTCGAGCTCCGTCTTCGCGCTGGTCGGCCTCGGCTCAGTATTCGATCGCGACGACTTCCATCTCGATTTCACCAGCCGGTCGAAATACGGTCACCACATCGCCGACTTTACGTTTCATGAGCGCCTTGCCGAGCGGCGATTGAAAGCTGATGCGACCTTCAGCCGGGTTGGCTTCGTCCGGACCTACGATCAGGTACGCGCTGCGCTTCTCGTTCTCGTCGAGGAGCTGTACCCGAGCGCCGAAGCGCACCTCCAGGTGCGCGCCTTCCTCCTGCTTGACAACGACCGCGCCGTCCAAACGCTTGGTGAGGAAGCGGATACGGCGATCGATCTCACGCAGCCGCTTCTTGCCGTAGGTGTACTCGGCGTTCTCGGAGCGGTCGCCTTGCGCAGCAGCGTCGGACACCTCCTGTACGACCCGAGGGCGCTCCACGCTTGCCAATTGATTGAGCTCGAGAGCGAGTTTTTTTGCGCCTTCTGGCGTGAGGTAGTTGGGCATCGCTTTGGAGAGTGCGGAAAAGCCCAAAGCGTAGTTGGCTCGGGCGGGCAAGGGATCGTAGCGTAGCGCTAGTGAATGGGAAACGCTGGCTCGCGCTGTTCGGCGTGCCGCTCGGCCTGCTGCTCGGCGGCGCGGCGTTCGGCTTGCTGGTGGTGCTCCCGAAGTACGTGGCCGCGCGCGTAGTGTCGGTGGCAGAGGCTGAAGGCGTCACGCTAGAGCCCAAAGCCATCCGTTTTGGTTGGGGTTGGGTGCAAATCACTCAAGCCAAGGTAACGCTCGATCGCGTGCGCTCCGTGACCGTTCAGGTGGGGCGCATCGACGTAGCGCTCGACGAGCTGACACCGACCTCCATCCAACTCACGAACGTGGAGGCTCAAGTCCTCGGCTCGATCACCAACGTCGGGCTCGAGCTCAGCGAGTGGACGAAGTCCCACGCCGGGGCATACGCTCTGCCGCTCAGCGCACAGAACGTGCATGTCACCTTCGTAGAGCAAGCCGGCGCCAGCCCGTGGCTCGACGTCTCGGGCGGCTCGCTCACTCATACTGCCACGGGTGGCATATTCGCCGCCGAGCACGCCCGTCTTCTGAACGTCGATTTAGGCAAGGTCGGCGCGAGCTTCGCTCGACAAAGCTCGGCTATTGCGCTCGGCTTCGGCGAGGCGGATCTCGCGCGCGCGCCATTTCGGGTCGAAATTTCACCCGCCGCGCCAGTGCCGACTGCGAAATTCACACTCGCGCCCATCGTCGCAGAACGGCTCGCGCAGCCCCTCGGCGTGGTGTTGCCTGTGACGGGCGTCCTCGTCAGCTCGGAGACCACGCTCTCCTTCCCGGACACCGGCCCGGAAAAGGATACCGTCCACGGCGTGACGCATATCACCCTCAAGGGTTATGTTCCGCCTCACCCATTCGAGCTGAATGGCTTCGTCTTTGGCGACACCACGACCTGCGACGCAAAATTCACGATCCCACCGCTCCGCGATCGCATCGTGCTGGACGAAACCGAGCTCAAAGCCGGGGCCTTCGAGCTGACGGGCAACGGTTTGATCGTGCGCAGCTCAGACCACAGTCAAATCGACGCTTCGCTACACGGTCAGCTGCCGTGCAGCACGCTAGCCGCGGCAACCACCAATGCTCGAGTCTCGACCGTGCTCGGTGCGGAGCTCGGCGCTAAAGCAGCAGAATTTGCCGATAAATTAGTGAATGGCAGCGTCGCCATCGGACTCACGGTCTCGGCGGATACGCGTCACTTCGCAGCTGCCAAAGTGGCGCGCACGATCGGCGTGGGCTGCGGTTTGCACCCGCTGACGCTGGCAGAGCTGGCCAAGCTCGCGCCTTTGCCCCCCGACCTAAACGCGCTTCTGCAAAGCGTCCCCGCGTTGCCCGCAGACCTATCGAACCTACCCGTGTTGCCAGCCTTGCCTTCGGGTCTACCGTCCCTGCTCGGCGTCCCCGCACTGCCAACCGGCATGCCACCGCTCCCCAACCTTGGCTTGCCCGTTCTCCCGGGACTAGCGCCAGGTAGCGTGCAATCCAAGCAGAGCGGCGCTAGTGGAAAAAACTGATGGCACGCATTGCAATTGTCGGTGCAGGCATGATGGGCAGCGCGCTTGCGCTACCGCTGCTCGATCGCGGCCACGAGGTCCGTCTCGTCGGCACCGAGCTCGACGACGCGCTGATCTCCGCGCTCAAGAGCGGCGCCGACCACCCCACACTCCGCTACCCGTTACCTGCGACAATTACGCCATTTTTTCGCACCGAGCTCGAGCAAGCATTGCACGGAGTCGAGGCCCTCGCGCTCGGTGTCAGCTCCGCGGGAGTGCGCTGGGCGGCCCGCGCGCTTTCAGCGCACCTCAAGCCGGGCGTGCCGCTACTGATGGTTTCGAAGGGCCTGCTTTGGGACGGCTCGGAGCTCGCGATCTTGCCCGATGTATTGCGCCGCGAGCTGCCGCCGGAGCTCGCCGTCGATCCGGTGGCCGTCGCGGGTCCGTGCATTGCCGGGGAGTTGGCACGCCGCGTCGATACCTGCGTCGTGCTCACGAGCCGCAGCGCCGCGAGCTGCCTCGCTTGGGCCGACCTCGCGCGCGGCTCGTACTATCACGTCTTCACCAGCGCGGACGTGGTGGGTACCGAAGTCTGCGCGGCACTGAAGAACGCCTATGCCATGGGTATTGGCTTCGCTGCTGGCATACACGAGAAGAACGGAGGCAGCGCAGGCAGTATCGCCATGCACAATGGTGAGGCCGCGCTCTATGCGCAAGCCATCCGCGAGGCCGAAGTGCTCGTCGCGACCTTGGGTGGAGACCCGCACACCGTGTCCGGCCTGGCGTTTGCCGGTGATTTGAACGTGACCTGCAATGGCGGCAGAACTGGCCGTTTTGGCCGTTTTTTGGGGCAAGGGCTAGGCCGAGCGGGCGCTATCGAACGCATGAACGGAGCCACGCTGGAGTGTCTGGAGATTTTGGACACGCTGCGCAGCGGGCTCAGCGCGCACGGAGGCGCCGGGCGATTCACGCGCCGCGATTTTCCGCTTCTCGATCACATGATCGAGGTCGCGCTCGAGGACAAGCCCGTGGCCATCCCGTATCAGCGCTTCTTTAGGGCGCCTCTCCGACCGTAAAGTGGAGAGAGTAGCTGATGGTCGTCGGCCCGCGCCTCGGTTTGTCGAACTCGACTGACTCGAACGCGGCGCTGACACAGGCGCGAAACTCCGGCCCACGCATGGCCGTTCGCGGCTGTTCGATTCGTGGATGCCCGCCGCCGCGCGCGATGTGCAGGTCGATCCCGAAGCGGCCGCCCTTCGCGGGATCTTCATTTTTGCGATAGCAATCCAGAAAAGCCGGGAAGCGATCGGCGATCGCGCGTTGAAAAGGCGCCTTGGTCTCGGCGTCGTTCGGCCCACCGCCCACGTGCAGGCCGATGTTTTCGACCTTCAGCTCGGGCAGCGGAGAGAGCGGCTGCTTCGGATCGAGCGTGATCTCGGCCAAGCGCGGCAAGAACGCCGCGCCCGAAGCCGCGACGCCCGACGCGGGTGGCGCGCCTGCCGTCGAGACCGGCGCGGCGCTCCCAGCTGGAAGTGGCGCGCTCGACCCATTCGGAATTTGCGCGCCGCCCGCTCGCTGCGCTCCCGCTCCGCACGCGCTCAACGCGACCAGCAAAGCCGTGCCGGACCAGCCGACGCGCGCGGCTTTTCGAACCGAGAAACACATCACTCGAGTCATAACCGAGTTCGCGACCAAGGACGAGACCGCGCGTCGCGCCGCCCATGGCGTACGACTTTCTCGCCAAAATCGATTTGATTTGAACCCCCGAAAGACTGTGGCAAAAGAGGCAGCATGCGGCGCGCCTCGGGTTTCAGCACGGGCGCGCTTTCGCTATTTTGCAGCGTGACGCTCGTCTGCTGTGACCGCCACGGCGGTGATGATGCCGCCACGCCCGCGCCTTTGACTGCGAGGCCAGCTGCTGCCGCAACACACAACGCGCTGACCGCGAGTCCGCCCCCGGCGGCCGCGAGCGGAGACCCGGGCGAGGCGCTGACCGTATCGCAGCTACCCGACGACGACACGGCGACGCCCGCGAACAGCGCACAGGTCCCCGCGGCGATCAGCAAAGTCATCATCGACGACGCGGTGGTGATCGGCCCCGCGGGCCCGATGACCGCGGACGAGCACGGCGTCGTCATGGTGGACCGCAACGATGAGCTGCACGTCGCCAAACGCGGCGCTCCCAGCAGCAATTCCCAGCCCGAACGAGCACACTTCGCCAACATCAGCGGCGGCCCAAACGACTTCTTCGCCGTCGCGCGCGGACCATTTTTGCTGCGCGGTAAAGCGTATTGGATCAGCGACGGCAAGCTAGTGCGGCGCGTGCTGGACAGCTCCACACCGCTCGAGATCTTGGCCAGTGACGCGCGTAACGGCACGCGTGTCTCTGGCGCCGATGCTGCGGGCGCGCCGGCCCATGCCGTGTACGTCAGCAAGCCAAAAACGGATGATGCGCCACCCCGCGCCAAGTTGTGGGTCGAAGGCGCTGGCACGCTTCCGTTGTCGCCCGAGGGAGCCGGCGCGAGCAGCGTCGCGACAGCCAGCACCGGAGAGGATTTGTTCACCATCGCCATCGACGCGCGCAGCGCGATGACTCCGCTGCACGGCCGCCGAGTTCGGTTCAAATCCGGAAAGCCCGAGCTCGACCCCGATGTGGTGATGTGGGTCGGCGCGTCGTCACAGACGTTCTCCGAGGTGTTCGCCAGCACCACACCCTTTGGGGTGAGAGCTTTTCTGCCGATTGAGCGCGACGTGAGCCACTTCGGCTTGGTCATGCTCGAGCTCGGCAGCGAACCGCACATGGATCCGAAGTCGGTTTGGCGCGGTTACCCAAATGGCATCGACGTCTCGCCGGTTTCAGGGGGCGCGTTCTGCGGCTCTGCGTTCGTCGCCTATGTCCGGCCCGCCAACCCTGCTCCAGAGGCACCCGAGGTGCTGGAATTGGCTGAAATCAGCGAGGCCGGCTTGGGCCCCCCGGAGGTCATCGCGACGGCACGTGGCTTTTCCAACGTGTCACTCGGCGCCGCTTCAAATTCGGCGATTTTAGCCTATGTTGCCGACTACCAAACGTTTGCCACGACCGTTCGCTGCAAACGTAGAAAATAACTTTTTGTTTTACGATGCTCATGCCCAAGAAATCAAAAAAGAAGAAAGCCTCTAAGTTTTCCGCCAAGACCGCTGACAAGCACGACCTGTATCAGCGTTCGGTGCAAGACGCGGCCACCGAGGTCTACTTCATCAACCGCGCGTTCAAGACGACGAACAAGAACCCACCGCTGACGCTGCGTGAGGATTTTTGCGGCACGGCACTGCTCTGCGGCGAGTGGGTCCGGAGCTCGCCCAAACGCAGCGCAGTCGGCATCGACATCGACCCCAAGGTGCTCGCGTGGGGCACCGAGCACAACATTTTACCGCTCGGTGACAAGGCCGCGCGCGTCAAGCTGCTCCGCCAAGACGTGCGCAAAGCGTCGCCCGGCAAGCACGACGTGGTCTGCGCATTCAACTTCAGTTATTGGATCTTCAAGACTCGTGACGCCATGCGCTCCTACTTCGCCGGCGTGAAGAAGGGGCTGAGCCGCGGCGGCATGTTCATGCTCGACGCGTACGGCGGTTGGGAATCACATGAAACCATGCTCGAACCGCGTCAAATCAAGGGCGGGTTCGTCTATGTTTGGGACCAGGACAAGTTCAATCCGATCACGCACGAAGTCTTGAACCACATCCACTTCGAATTCGCCGATGGCACGAAGCTGGAAAAAGCCTTCAGCTACGACTGGCGCTATTGGACCTTGCCCGAGCTCACCGAGCTGCTCCAGGAAGCGGGGTACTCCGATGTGCGTGTATTCTGGGACAAGAGCAAGGACGACGACCACGACGACTATCGACCCACGACCCGCGCCGAGAACCAACCGGGGTGGCTCGCGTATATCGTGGCGAGAGTGTGAGCCTTTTTCGAACCCGGAACGTCTAAGCTTGGGCGCGGTCTGATCCGGCGCGGGTGTCCCGCTGGAGAATGCGCAAAATCCCCATGAAAATCGCGCGCGTACTGGGTGGGCTCGGTGTTTGGGTGCTGCTGACGGCCTGCGCGAACCAGCACAGTGAGCCCTTGGCAGCGCCCGCGGCAAGCCCTGCGACGGTCAGCACGGCGCCGCAGGCGGATGAAGAGCGCGCGCCGCCCGCTGCACCAGCCGCCGCACCTGTGCTCACGCCACAGGGATTGGATCAACCCAAGGCTGACGACTCGGCCAAGGACGAGCTCACCACGCTCGAAGCCGCCGAGAACGCCCTAAACCAAGCCAAGGCAGATCTCGATCGCTTGGCGCTTGCCGAACCGACGCCCGAGCTCGGTCGAAGCGGCGGCAGCGCCGACAAGAAGGCCGCCAAACGCGGCGCCCCAAGCGCTGCCGGAGCAAGCGCGCCCGCCAGCTCCGCGCCGAGCGGCCAGTGTGAAAATGCATGCCGCGCATTCGCGTCGCTGACGCGCGCGGCGAACGCGGTGTGTCGGCTCGACGGCGACGGCGGGGCACATTGCAGTCACGCCAAGCGCGTCGTCTCCGAATCCGAGCGGCGCGTCGCCAACTGCACCTGCGCTGCGCCTGGGCAGTGACATGACCGTGCCAGTCGGGCGCTTGGCGCCGAGCCCGACCGGGCTCTTGCACCTCGGGCACGCGCGCACGTTCTTGCTCGCGTACTGGCACATCCGCTCCCGCGGCGGCACCCTGCTCCTCCGCATGGAGGATTTAGACGGGCCGCGCGCGCAAGTACAATTTGCCGACGCGGCGCTCCGTGATCTCGAGTGGCTCGGCCTCGACTGGGACGGACCGGTGTGGCTGCAGTCGCACGGCCTGCCGCGCTTGAATTCGGCGGTTTCAGCGCTGATTGAAGCGGGCAAAGCTTATCCCTGCGTGTGCTCGCGCGGCGACATTCGCAGCGCCCAAAGCGCGCCACACGCAGACTCGGCAGAGCCTCGCTACCCTGGCACTTGTCGCGGCCGTTTCAACTCCTTCGCCGACGCCGAGCGAGAGACGGGGCGCCCAGCCGGCGCGCGACTGATGATTCCCGCGGGCGGCATACAAATCGAGGACGGCGTGAGCGGCCCGAGTACCTGGGACGTCGCGAGTGACGTGGGAGATTTTCTGATCGCGAAGCGCGACAAGGCACCCGCCTATCAGCTCGCGGTCGCCGTGGACGACGCCGCTCAGGGTGTCACCGAGGTGCTGCGCGGCGCGGACCTACTACCCAGCGCAGCACGTCAATGGCACGTGCAAACCGCGCTCGGTTTGCCGCACCCCAAGTGGTCTCACGTGCCGCTCGTGACCGACGCGGATGGCCGCCGCTTGGCCAAGCGCGAAGCCGATCTCAGCCTGGCCGAGCTGCAGCAAGGCGGCTGCGATCCACGGGCCATCGTGGCCTGGGCCGCTCGGAGCGCCGGCGTCAGCGCGCCGGACCGCGTCCGAGCAAGCGAAGTGACACCTCTCTTCGATCTTGCACGAGTGCCGAAATCGGAGCTTCGCCTCACGGCGCTGACGCTCGAAACGTTGAAGCGAGCGCGCTACTGAAAGAGCCGGCTCTTCGGATCGAGTACGACCAAGAGTGCCTCTTCGCTGCCGGGCGGCGCGGGCAAGCCTTCAGGCAAGGCACGCACGAGCCACGCTCCAGGGCTCTCGGGATCGCGCGCCACGGCCACACGCATGGCTTGTCGCACCGACGGCTTCACCGACTCGGGTTGCGCCTTGAGCGTAGTGCGCGGTGCTGAGGTCACAGACGCTGGCGAAGGCAGAGTGACCGAGCGCGGCGGTGGCACTGACTCCGTGAGCTCGGTGATTTGCACCCCGGATTGCAACGCTTCGCGGACAATCGCGGTGGCTGCCGGCGCGTCGACCACGGTCTTGTCACTGAAATCGTCGTATGGCGCGAGCGCGGCGGCTTCATCACGGCGCGAGGGCGGCACGATACTCTGCAGCTCGGTGCTCAGATCGGCAGCGCGGCGCGCGAGGTTCACCGCACGCATGTCGTCCCCTGCCTCTTCGGCGCGTTCAGCGGCGCGACGTAGCCAGCGCAGCGCGTCCAGACGATCACCCGTCCGAAACAGCGCGCGAGCGGTCTCGATCGCGACCGCCACGGGCTCCGGATCATGAGGCTCGACCTCGGGCAGATCGGGGGAAGAATCGGACATGGGGCGCGCAGTCTGACCGAGACTTTTGCCGAGCAAAAGCGGTTTCACGGACCGGCCTGAATTTGGTCGAATCGCCCCGGACCGCTCAATTCACGCGGTGCATCCGTCGCGCGAGCAGCGGCGAGGTGACCACCACGAGCACGCCCACACCCAGCGCGACCCACGCGATGCCGCCGAACACCGAACCGTAGACCATGACGGTATCGACCGGTTTGGGCACGGTCTGCGTGGCAGGCCCAGCGTCTCGAACGCCGGTGAGCTGCGCAATCAGGGATCCAGCGTACTGCGCGTAGGCACTCGAGAGGAACCAGATGCCCATCATGATGCCGGTGATGCGCTTCGGCGACAATTTGGTGATCATCGACAGCCCGATGGGCGAAAGGCAAAGCTCACCTGTGGAATGTAGAAAGTAGCCGAGCACCAGCCAGAACATCGGCACGATCCCGGTAGCCCGCGAGGCGACCGCGCCGACGTACAAGGCCACGAAGCCCAAGCCCAGTTGCAAGATGCCGAAGCCGAACTTGAGCGGAGTGCTCGGCTCGTGCTGGCGGCGCGCCAAATACAGCCAAAGCGCGCTGAACACCGGCGCGAACAGCAGAATGAAGAGCGGATTGACGGACTGGAATTGAGACGCCTTGATCGTGATGCCGAGCAGCGAGCGGTTCACGTTGCGGTCGGTAAATAGGCTCAGGCTGGTCCCGGTTTGCTCGAAGAAGGCCCAAAACACGACCGAAAACAGCGTGAGCACGAGCGCGACACCGAGCCGGTCGCGCTCGACGTGATCAGGCAAACGAAACATGAACACGAGCAGCCCGACGAGCACCACGATTCCGAATACGATCAAGAGCGAACCGAGGAGAGCGCCGTGTTGCATCAATTGCCAAGCGGCAACGAGCGCGGCGA
>DATHOI010000347.1:0-2952 GCA_035485095.1 Polyangiaceae bacterium
TGTTCAGGTCCAAACCTCCATTGCCGCCTAAGCCGGCGATCGAGATCGCGGCGCCGGCCGCACCGCCGCTCAGCGCGAGGTCCCGCCCGACTTCGACATGCTCGGTACAGCTCATGCCGAGCAAGCTCAGGCCGAGGCCCAATGCGATCGGAAACGAGCCACGCTTCGACACTGCTCTAGTCTATCACTTCGGTGAAGCGTCCTCGATCACGCGCTGGTGAGCCGACCCGGGAAATGCCTTGCTGAAGGCTGCCGCGCGACGGTCCGCTTCCGCCGTGCGGTTCAGTCGCCGCAACGCCTCGATAGCGATGACCTCGCGCTCTTGAACCAACACGCCACGCGGGAACAGCGCTGCCTCTTGGTTGGTGAGCGCCAGTGCGACGCCGGGATCGGTCGGCAGTGCCCTGCGCGCTTGCTCGAGCAAGCTCGACTCGCTCGGTCCGGCTGCGGCGGAGGCCGTCGATTTGGCGGCTTCTGCGGCCAATTTTTTACTGGGCGGAGGCGACGCGCGCGCGGGCGAGCTGCCCGGTGCGGTTGTAGTCAGCGCGGGAGTCTCTGCAGCTGGAGTTGCAACAGCTGGAGTCCCCTGCGCTGCGATTGGGCTCGGCGCCGCGGGGGGTGGTGTTGGCGAAACGAGCGCGCTCTGACTCGGGTGCGGAGCCGAGCGCACCCGCAAAACGATGACCCCGCCCGCGAGCAACGCGGCAACGCCAGTGGCCGCTGCCAGCTTGACCAAGGTTGAACGGCCTTGGGGACTCAGCACCTCGTGCGCCGGCCCGAGCACGCTTCCAAGCTGTTCGGCGAGAGCGGCGAGCTGCTCTTCTGACGGAACGTCCTGCCTCGCCGAGGTCATCAGCTGACCGAGTCGTGACGACGGATCAGCATCCGCGAGACGCTTCGGATCGGACGGCTCGGTCATGAGTCGCCCTCGGTGTCGGCGGTCAGGGCAGCCAACATCAACTCGCGCCCGGCATGGAGTCGGGAGTATGCCGTTTGCAGCGGGCACCCGACGAGCTCGGCGACCTCTTTCATCGAGAACCCTTCAATCTCATAAAGCACGACGACGAGACGTTTGTCTTCGTCGAGAGCACCGAGTAGCCGCTGCACCGCCGAACGTTGTTCCAATTGCGTATCCGGCAGCGCTTCCGAGGCGTTTGCATCTGGCGGAGTGGGCTCCGACGCTGGCCGTTCGTGGCGAACGTAGGGGCGCCGGCGGTGCTCGGACACCACGCGAATACAAATGCCGTATAGCCACGTGCGAAGCGTCGAGCGACCCTCGAAAGACGAGAGCTTTCGAGACACGGTGATGAACACCTCTTGGCAAAGATCTGGCGCGTCCGCGTCCGCGATGCCCAAGTGCCGCAAGGTCCTCCAGATGTAACGCGCATGCTCATCGAATACCTGTCGAACCGTCGTTTTGGGGTCAGTGCTCATGATGCCCCCACTGGTGGGGGGCCCAAAGCCAAGCGCGAAAGTCCTTCATGATGAGTGGCAAGCGGGCCGGTCAATTTATCAGCGCGAGATCTACAATCCCACAATCAGGCCGGCATCGAGCACGGCTGTAACCGGTTTCGGCTCAAACAGGCCACGTTCACTGCCATCTCGGCTGCCGTAGGTGAAGACACCGCGTTCGAGCGGGGCTTCGGCGCGGATGCCCAAACGCCCGGCAAATGAGCCAACGAACTGGATCGTCAGCCCGGTCCAGGCCAGAAGTGCATACGACAGATGGCCCGTCGTCGTATTCTCATCGAAACCAAAGGCAGCAACCCGCGTGAAGCCAAGCGATTGACCTGCGCAGCCGGACCAATGCACGGCGCCGAGCGCGCGATCGAGAGGGCAAAGCTCGAGCCCAACGTTGGCGAAGCTAAAGCGCGCCCCCGAGCTGGCACTAGCATGCTGCTCCGCCCGCTCCGGGTATAGCCCTGCGAAGACGCGCAGCTCTGGAACTATCGCTGGTTTTGCGCCCAGGCCGAGCTCGATACCGGGCGCAACGTCCGGCAAGACCCCGAACGCGGCCGTTCCTTCCAAGCTCAGATTGAAGAGCCAGGGTTGGCGGCGAGCTGGCGTGTCGCGAGGCAAGGTGATCGTGCCCATTTTTTCCGGAAAAGTCGGCATTTGCGGGGGCCTGATGGGGCTTACCGACGGCGTCGCGTGGTCTCCCGCCGGCGAAGGCTCGGCGCTGGAAGCCGCCGGGACGGCAGGCGTTGCTGCAGTTGGTCCCGGCGGCTCGACGCGAACAGGCGCGGGCGGCGCATCGACCAGCAGAGCCACGACCAGCGCCAGCGAGTCATCGAGCGCAGAGCAGTGGGCGGCGCTCGTGATGAGCGAGCGACTGCCGAGAAATGCTCCGGCAGCATCTCGCATCGAAATGTCCGCGGACCAATTCGCGTCCGCCTTTATTCTGTGCAACGCAATCCGAACGTAAAGCGTCGCGGGTCGATCTGGACGAAACGCGTGGCGCTGCAAACGAAATTCGACCGAACGCAGCAAAGCGCCCGTGTCGATGCACTGTTCGGTGCCCGGTCCCTTCGTGAGCTCGAGGCGCGCAGCCGCTTCTTCTGCTCGGGCAGAGCATGCCGCGAGCAGAAGCAAGACACACGACAGGGACGCGAGCAGCGTTTTCACCCGACCGCTACGCTATCAGGCGACCGGGAAGACGCACAAACGCCGTAAGTTTCCGGTGGGCCGATTTTATTTCGGTTCGCGATCATAAAATTCTGCGCCCTCCGCCGCTGACCTTCCAAGGACACGTGTCTGCGCCCGGCTAGTCCCTTGCTGGGCGAAATGCCGTTGGAGGCTCCCAATGCGAATCGCCCGAACGTTTGCTGCGCTGGTCATCATGGCGACCGCGGTTTGGACGGGCTGCGGAAGCAGCAGCTCTGTCAACGGAAGTGGCGCGGGAGGCAGCGCAGCCACTGCCACTGCCCCAGACGCGGGCGGTAGCCTGAGCCT